>JAHDBQ010000052.1 GCA_020630305.1 Alphaproteobacteria bacterium
GTCTTGATGGGCTGGCTATTGGCTGTTTCATGATTGCGCTGAGTGCTTTTGCGATTATTGCTTATATGGTTGGTAACGTTATTTATGCAGATTACCTGCAAGTATCTTATATTGCTGGAGTAGGGGAGCTCACTATTTTCTGCGCAGCGCTAATTGGCAGTAGCCTGGGTTTTCTGTGGTATAATGCGCACCCAGCTGAAGTTTTTATGGGAGACACGGGGAGTTTATCACTTGGTGGTGCTCTTGGGGTAATTAGCGTGATAACTAAACACGAAATAGTACTTAGTATAATTGGTGGAGTATTTGTAATGGAAGCCCTTTCAGTGATTTTACAAGTATTATATTACAAAAAAACTGGAGGAAAAAGAATTTTCCTAATGGCGCCGCTGCATCATCATTTTGAAAAGAAAGGCTGGACTGAATCTAAGGTTATAATAAGGTTCTGGATCTTAGCGATTATATTTGCGCTTATAGGTCTTTCTTCATTGAAGCTGAGATAAACCATGCTCGGAAATAATCCTAAAAGAGGGCCTGAGAAGGGTGATGGCAGCTGGCTTTATGTAAAGAGTATCTTCAAAACTATTCAAGGTGAAGGCCCAAATGCTGGCACGCCTGCTATATTCATAAGGCTTGGCGGCTGCAATCTAGCTTGTAGTTTCTGCGATACTGATTTCGAAGATTTCGATAAAGTGCAAACTCAGGAGCTCGTTAATAGAGTTAAGAATGATAGCCTGAATAGCAAAAGAGAAAAGTCGGTAAATCTTGTGGTAATTACAGGTGGTGAGCCACTGCGTCAGGAGATCTCTTTCCTTTGTAAGAAGCTTCTAGAGCGCGGCTTTGAAGTTCAAATAGAAACAAACGGAACCCTTTTTAGGGAATTGCCGAAGGAGGTGCAAATTATCTGCTCCCCAAAGGTATCCGGGGGCAAGTATATATCCGTTAGAGAAGATTTGTTAAAGAGAATCAATGCTTTTAAGTTCTTGATTTCCACTAATATTACCGAGTATAGCCAGGTTCCAAATCTTGGCCAGGATAAGTATAATATACCAGTATATGTCCAGGCAATGGATGAATATGATTCAAAAAAAAACGCTAAAAACAAGCAAAAAACAGTTGAGATAGCAATCGAAAATGGTTATCGTTTATCTTATCAAATTCACAAAGAACTAGGGATAGAGTAATTATGAAAAAAGCAGCGATCTTTATTTGTAGATAATCGTGTTTAAGCTGGTAGTATTTTTAAAAAAAGCAAAAAATGTAAAGACATGATATAAAAAAGGATCTATTATGTTTGAAGTAAATATCTATAACATTAGGAGATTAATTTTATGTCAAAAGTTTTTATTAAGAAATTAGAGGGCGCTGAGGATCTGCCTGTTCCTCAGTATGCTACAAAACAGAGTGCAGGTATGGATCTTTCTGCTGCAATTACAGAAGATGGAAAGCCCGGGTGACGTAAAAATAATAGGCACTGGTGTTTCTATGGCCTTACCAGCTGGAATGGAAGCGCAAGTAAGACCTCGCTCTGGTCTAGCTGCTAAGCATGGTATTACTGTTCTAAATTCTCCTGGCACTGTAGATGCAGACTATAGAGGAGAGTTTAAAGTTATTCTTATAAATCACAGTAAAGAGTCCTTTATTGTAACTCGCGGCATGCGGATTGCTCAGGTCGTTTTTGCAAAATATGAACAAGTAAGCTTCGAAGAAGTTGAATCGCTCGATGAAACAGAGCGAGGTGTGGGTGGATTTGGGTCTACAGGTTTAAAATAAATATTTCAAAATAATTTTGTTTTGGTACTTTCAAGGCGAATTAATATATAATTAAACACCATGATATTAATGGTGTTTATACAAAATAATTTATGATTTAGATATTATGTTTTTTCTCTTGAATGCTTATCCATTAAAGGGGAAAAATGTAATTAGACCAATTGTAAAAGATAAAGTAAAAATGCCGTCAATCTTATGGTAAGTTACTATACTATACATCGAGCTTGAAGGTCAATCCTAGTTCATACGCAATCTTATAGAAAGAGGATATTTTAATAGCTCTAAAGCATATTAAAAGCTGCTAGTATACTTGAATTCCGTAAACCGATAGCGGCAAGAATCGTGCCAGGCAGTTGTGAATTTTTTAGAGTCTTAAAAAATCAACACCCCAAGGCTCAATGTTTAAGCTAGTCTTTCTTTTCTTCTTTAGCGTCTAATATAAGCCTGTAAGCATAGCCGTTCTGCCCTTTGAATCTTTGCATAATGTCATATTTGCGGGTTGCAATTGTGTCTGCAAAGCTAATATTTCCAGAAACTCCCTTGAATCCTCTTGTGGAATTTAGCCTCTCGGTAAATATCTGCTTGTTATACTCGTCGCCCATTGCACTGCTTGCAAGCTTACCAGCATCATATGCCACAGCATGTAGGAAACTAACCTGATTAATGCCAAGCTTCTTAGCGGAATTTGGAATATTACTTCTATATAAATTCGCAGATCCAGTAAAAGTAACTAGGGCAGGGTTTTGCGTAAGCACATTAACACGGCCATCGCCTGCTATCAAGGCTTTTTTATCTAGGTCAAACTGTACAGCTTCATTTAAGACTTTTGCAGTTGTCTTAGGGTCGTCCGCCATTATTATTACTGGCTTATGACCTATCTGATCTAGATTTAAAGCGTCTGCTATATTTGCAGCAGTTTTTACTGATTGCCTAATAGATTCAGGATTGTTTTTATAGAAAATTACTTTAGCTAGCGATCCACTTTTTCTTTCTACCGCGCTTTGAACTATTCTAACTACTGTTTTTGCGTAATGCCCTTCTGGCATTAACGTAATGTAATGATAGTAATTATTATTCAAAAGCTCATTGGTAATTAGCTGCATTTGGCGCATTGGCGCATGACCAGTTACATAAACACCTGTATCTGCTAGAGCTGGATTGTTGGACAAAGATAGCAGTACTATTCCTTTTTCTTTAGCTCTGAAGCTTAGAGCCTTAACTGATGCTGAATATAATGGTCCAATTACGATGTCTGTATCTGATTCTAGAATCTTCTTAATAGAGTCTTGCAAGATCTCAGGAGCACCAGAATCATAGGTGCTAACTTTAATTTTGCTGTTTGCTCCATGCGCAAGACCCATTTTTACCATAGATACTAGCTCTTTACCAAGCTCACCTTCTGGCCCACTGATGGGCAGCAATATGGCTACATTTGGTATTTTTGTTGGTGTCTCTTGGGTATTTGAGATCATCTTTGTTTCGTTACACGCGCTTATTGCGAATAAAATAATAAAATAAGTAATGAATTTTTGTAATTTTTCAGCTATATTCATTGATTATTCTCTCTTTATATCAAATTAATTAAAAATATTAAAATGCATTTAAAACCAGGTTTATACATTGTTTCTACGCCAATCGGCAATTTGTCTGACATCACCTTGCGCGCACTAGAGGCGCTAGATAAGTCAGATGTTATCTTCTGCGAGGATAGCAGAGTTTCAAATAAATTACTAGAAAAACATGGAATTCGTGCATCTTTAAAGATATATAACGATAATAGTGGTGAAAAAACGCGACTATACATTAAACAGTTAGTGAGGGGGGGCAAGGTAGTGAGTCTAATTTCTGATGCAGGCACGCCTCTGATTTCTGATCCGGGCTATAAGCTGGTTAGTTATTTGAAGGAAGAGGGCGTTCATGTTGATGTTTTGCCTGGTCCTTGCGCTGCTATTGCTGCGCTGACTTTGTCAGGTCTTCCTACTAACTCGTTTATTTTTATTGGTTTTGTGCCAAAAACTGAAGGCGCTAAGAGAAGTTTTTTTCAACAATATAAAGATTTAAAACCAACTGTAATTTGCTATGAAACGGCCCCAAGATTAGTCAAAACTTTAGAAGCTTCCTTGGAAATTTTTGGCAATAGAAAAGCAAATGTTGCAAGAGAAATTACAAAAAAGTTTCAAGAATCGCAAAGTAATGAAATTTCTGAACTTATAGAATATTATTCAAAGAATCCGCCAAAGGGCGAGATTGTTCTTAGTTTTGAAGGTATGATTGAATCTGATGTTAACGAGGATGCTATAAAGAAAGAAGCGAAGGATCTGCTGCAAACGGGTTTGCCCGCAAAAACAGTGACAGATCAGCTGCACTCCAAATATAAGGATAGTTTCAAAAGGAGTTTTTTGTATAAGCTGGTGAATAAAGAGAAAGAGTAGGGGCGTGATTCTTAAAATTGCGGGTATAATCTACTAAAAAGATAGCAGGGGTCCTAAAAAAATTTTAGGATGACGCAGGCGGTGCGGTTAAGTGTTTGGCTAAAATTAGAACTCATACGTTTAAACAAACTCCGTCACCCTGAACTTGGGTCCAGGGATCTCATTGTACTGGACGTAATACACTATGTTGAAAGCTTGTTAGAGATCCTGGGTCAATCTCAGGATAACATTTTTTGTTGTGAGGTATGGCGTTAAAATTAACACTAATACGGCTGAAATAAATCCCATTCTCCCAGGTGCAAATGGTTATTTTTTAGGAGGTATAGCATCAGGCGGCCTTATATATAACGGCTCTATCGCCTTTATTTCTTTGCGTTTAATTTTTTTATCTGCTAGCCGCGCTATTTGCATTGCCTTAATTGCTGGGAATCTGGGCAGAACAGTTAGGTTATCAATGTTTTTTATCTCATCGTAAATTTCGGCAAGGCCGCTGCCAGAGCAGGCATTATTTCCAGGTAATGAGTTTATGATTTCTGCTGCTTCTTTATTGCCTACAAGCATCGGCTCATCAGCTTTGCCATTTTCGTTAAATATTTGTAAATATTGCTGCCCTCTATATGCATTAATGCAGATAATTCCTTTATTGTAAGATTTAATTTGCTGAGTTAATCTGTAATATGAAGCCTCAAAATTTGTAATTGCTACTTCCTGCAAATTATCGCACGCATGCAGAATCGCTTTTGCAGCAGAAAGTCCTATCCTGATTCCTGTAAAGCTACCCGGGCCAGTGGTGACAGCAAGTTGGGTTAGGTCCTGATATTTCAGCTTTGCCTTTATAAGAGTTTCTTCGATAATTACCATAAGTCGCTCTGCTTGCATAGAGGGGCATTTTTCTTCGCTATAGGCGATTATGTCTTGCCCGAAAGATATTGCAGCGCTGCAGCAATTATTAGAAGTGTCAAAGCAAAGTATTTTATTCATAAAATTATCAGCTATTTTGCAAAGGATTAATTGAAAAAATAAATATCAATATATATAATGATCAACATATTAACCCATAATGCAAAAAATAAAAAGGTTTTTTATGCAAATTACATATGGATCAACCGGATATTTCTTAGCAAAAGAAATATCTAAAAATCAAAATCTTGAGCTATTAGAAGCAGTTGCTGAAAAATATGATGATGGTGAGTGCAAGGTAAGAATTGATGGTACTATTGGTAAAGATATAACAATAGTACAGTCAACAAGCCATCCTGTGAATGATAATTTGATGGAGTTATTGCTGCTAGCTGATACTGCAAAAAGGGCAGGAGCAAAGAATATCAGGGTGCTAATTCCATATTTTGGTTACAGCAGGCAGGATCGCTGTGCGCATAAAAATGGACCAATTTCTGCAAGCTTGGTTATTAAAATGATAGAAGTAGCTGGCATAACTGAGGTAATAACTTTTGATCTACACTCCGAAAATCTTGAAGGTGTATTTAATATTCAGCTGCAAAATATTAGTACCGCTTCTGTTTTTCTGCCAGTTTTAGAGAAGGTAGAAGATAAAGAAAATTGCGTTATAGTCTCGCCGGACCTTGGTGGTGCAGAAAGAGCCGAGAATTACGCTTCTATGCTTGGAACAGAGGTTGCAATTATCAAGAAATATCGCGATGCTAAG
The DNA here is from genome assembly GCA_020630305.1 of Alphaproteobacteria bacterium. Taxonomy (GTDB): domain Bacteria; phylum Pseudomonadota; class Alphaproteobacteria; order Rickettsiales; family Rickettsiaceae; genus Megaera_A. The sequence continues at coordinate 5,869 of JAHDBQ010000052.1, forward strand.
GATCAGTGCCACATGCAAGAAATTATGGGCGAGGTTGAAGGCAAGAATTGTATTATTATAGATGATATAATTGATGGCGGCAGTACAATGTGCAAAGCCACCGATTTGCTTACTTCTCGCGGGGCAAAAAGCGTAATTGGTATTGCGACGCATGGAGTATTTTCAGGCAGCGCTCTGCAGAAAATATCAGACTCGCCTTTGCAAAAATTATATATCTCTAATTCAATAAAACAACTAAAAATATTGCCGGAAAAAATTAGTGTGCTCAAGCTTGATGAATTTGCTGGTTTATTAATTAAATAGCTTTATTTTTTTGCTAAATATAAACCTTACTTTGTATTTTTAGGTAACAGCTAATTAGTTTTTTTTCTCTCCTTGCTCAAAATTAATTTAAATATTATTTCTTTTGGGATAGTCTTGATCTGTTTTTAATAAAATGAAAATGTATTTCAATTTAAAATAGAGGTTATTAAAAATTTGGGGAACGGCAATCCTTTTTTGATTTAGCTTTTCTCTCTCCGAGATAATTCATCTCGAATTTCAGCCGCCTTTTCGTA
>JAHDBQ010000053.1:0-5188 GCA_020630305.1 Alphaproteobacteria bacterium
CTAAATATATCATCATTAAAAAATCAAAAAGAGTTTGACCATGTTAACAAGCATGGTAAGAAAATATATTGCAAAAATTTTATATTAATTTTACTTCAGGAGCAAACCAAGGCTTCGGAAGATAAACAATGCCTAATTTTAAATATCAAGCTTGGCATGAAAGTAAGCCGAAAAGTATCTTTGCTTGCTGTAGTGCGCAATAAAATTAAAAGGCGCATAAGGCATATGACGCGCAACCTCAGCGACGCATTATTACAAGAGGCAAAATATTCCATGGAGATATCATTAACAATCATCCCAAAACGAGGGTTTGAAAAATGCAATTTTCAGAACCTGTCTGATGATTTAAATAATAATATATCAAAGAACCTAGCACAACATTATTTTTAGCCGCAAGTAACATTTGAGGTTTTTAATAAAAAGCAATCTTAAACAAAATGGCCTACTAAAGCTATTAGTTTTACCGTATAAAGCAGTATTAACTTATATCTGTTTCAGGGGGTTCGCCAACTGACGCAACTTCTTCTTGCAAATAATAACCAGGGTAATAACCTGGGTAAAAAACAGCCCCCTCTCTAAAAAGTTCTATTTCGTGATCTCCGCCATCAAAATTAATATCTGCATTCATCGCTTGATTTTCTTCCATCCCTACATTTACATTCCTTGCGAAAATAGGTATATTGATACAATATAATTTCCATCTATTGTTGCTCTTTCTAATCTTGCACTAGTTTTCATAATATTTTTACCTCACATGCTGTAAGCAAATTGATTCTAAGCAATCTACTAGCAACTAGTCAAGGATTTTTTCACCAAACTCTCTACAGAATCAAACACTAGCTGCATATCTTCCATGCGCGACATTTTATGCGTGCCGCTTTTTGCAAGCTTGACTACCACATTATCATGTACAATCTTTTTCGCTATTTGTAAGGATATCTCGTGCGGTACGTCCTCGTCCATCATGCCGTGAATAATATGCGTCTCTTGTGGTATTTTTATCTGCTTATCTTGCATTAATAAATGTTGCCTTGCATCTTTGATAAGCTCATGCGAGATAGGATATGTGTAATCACATTCTGGATTATTCCCTTTAAAATGAATTACTCCTAGCTTTTGCAAGGCCTCTTGCTGCTGTTTATTCATGTTATTCCATATTAAATTTTCAGTAAAATCTGGTGCTGGAGAAATCAGGATCGTGCCTTTTATAACTTCTGGCTTCATTATAGACGCAAGCATTGCAATCCATCCGCCCATACTAGAGCCCACAAATATAACTGGGGCGTCATCAGCAAGTTGCAAAATTTGTATCGCCCCATCTAGCCAAGAGCTGATAGTCTGCTCGGTAAATTCTCCGGAGGATTCGCCATGCCCGTAATTATCAAAACTGATGAAATTATATCCCATCTTCTGACAATAGTTTCTAAGCTTTAGCGCCTTACTACTTTCCTTATTTGACATTAATCCGTGATGAAATATTACATAAGTAGCTTTCTTTTTTTGGCTTTTTAGTATATTATAACTAATGTGCTTGTCATTATTTGAAATTACTGGCATAGTTTTTTAATTAATTATATTGATTATATGAGTACTAATAAAAAATATCAGAAAAAAACTATTCTGCAAGTTGTTCCTGCTCTGGTTTCTGGTGGAGTAGAACGTGGAACCTTGGAAATTGCCAAAGCAATTGTCGATTCCGGAGATTTTTCTATAGTAGTTTCAGCCGGAGGGCCACTCGTTAAAAGCCTTGAGGAAAGTAAAACTCTGCATATTAATATGAATGTCGCAAGCAAAAATCCATTCACTATCTGGAAGAATGGGCGCAAATTAGCTGAATTAATTCGCGAATATGATATAGATATAATTCATGCACGCTCAAGAGCACCGGCCTGGAGTTGTTATATGGCAGCGCGCAAAACTGGTATTAAATTAATCACCACTTTTCATGGCATTTATAACTTCAAAGGCGCAATGAAGAAATATTATAATAGTATAATGACAGAGGGCGCAAAGGTGATTGCGGTTTCTAATTTTGTAAAAAATCATATAGTTAGCAATTATAAAACAGATGAGAAAAAAATTCATGTGATTCATCGCGGCGTAAATCATGAGGAATTTTCTATGGATAAAGTCTCGGAAGAAACAATCGAGAAATTTAAAAACAAATATAATGCGCCAAAAGATACTCCTATAATATTGCTGCCATCGCGTATGACTCGCTGGAAAGGGCACATGGTTTTGATAGAGGCCTTGAATAAAATCAAGGATTTGAATTTTTATTGCATCTTAGCGGGCGACCTCGCTAAGCACCCAAATTTTGTAAAAGATATAAAAGATAAAATTGAGCAATATAAAATTCAGCACAGAGTGCAGCTATTTGGTAATGAACCAAATGTTATGAATCTTTACGCTATTTCTGACATTGTACTTTCGAGCTCAATAGAGCCCGAGGCTTTTGGCCGAACAATAGTAGAAGCTCAGTCAATGGAAAAGCTAGTTATAGCTACTAATATTGGCGGAGCATGCGAGACAATACACGACGAAGTGACCGGCTTTCATGCGGAATATAATAATCCTGATGATCTAGCTGAGAAGATTAAAAAATGCCTGAATATGCTCGGGACCGAAAAAGCAAAAGAGATCACTGATAATGCCAGAAAAACCGCAAAACTTTAGAATTAATGCTTGAAAAAACCCTAGAGATTTATAAGGATATTTAATCCTATTGCCTAATATCTCTTATTTGGCAAACATCTTTTATATCAAAAGCTTTGCTGGTTCTGTAAGGGTTAATGTCAACCCCGCCTCTTCTGGTATATTTTGCGTGCACGGTTAGCTCTTCCGGCTTGCAAATGCTTATAATATCATTAAATATATGCTCTACACATTGCTCATGAAACTCATTTCTATTCCTAAATGAAATAATATATTGAAGCAAGGAAGCTTTATCTATTTCTTTTCCCTTATAACTAATTTTCACAGAAGCCCAATCTGGCTGGTTGGTAACTAAACAATTAGATTTCAGTAGGTTAGAATATAAAACCTCTTCTGTATAATCTTCTGATACTTTAAGTAGATCAGGATTTATATCATAGTCATTAACTTTGATATCTATATCGTCAATTAATTGTCCATCAAAAACTTCTATTTTGTATTGCCTCTTGTGCAAACTTGAAAAAGAAGCCTCTATTTTAGCGCCCGTAATATCACCAATATCTTGTTTAATTAATTCAAGAACTTCGTCTTCAGACGCAAAATTACTGCCATTAAACGAGTTCAAATACAACTTGACTGATTTAGATTCGGAAATATTTGTTGAATCATAAGGCACAGAGAAAGTTAGAATTCTCACCTCAGGTTTACCCTTGCTATTTAGCCAAGAAACTTCATAACAATTCCAAATATCAATACCTGTGAAACTTATATCATTCTCGTCTAAACCTATCTGCGAACGAGCAAGGGATCTAGGTATTGCAACCAAAAGGCTTTTATCATATTGATTTTTATATTCTGTAGATTGCCCCAGAGATAATCCTTCGATATTTTTCATACGCAGTAATTATGTTTTAATTGACAAAAATTCGAGCTATCATAACAAAAAAAAGGTGCCTTTCAAGAAAAAAACACCTTTTTAAATATATAGAAATATGTATACGTTAATGTTAGAAAGCGTATCTGAATCCTAAGTTAATGTTATGAGAAGAAGCTACTCCTTTGAAATTAGCTTTGAATTTTGTACTTTTATATTCACGATCTAACGACTTGTATTTACCGTTATTTCTGTAACTATATGAAAGCTCAGTTGTAAAATTATTAGTTAAATCATATGCAAGACCAGCGTGCAAAGCATAAGCAAAACTAGCTCTACTTGCTGTGCTACCTAATTCAGTTGAAGTAGATGGTAACTTAAGCTTCATATTATATTTTGTAGACACTACGGCAAAACCTAAACCTGCACCTACAAATGCGCTAAACTCATTTGTAAATTTGTGATCATAAAAGCCGTTTAATAAAAATCCTACAGATGAATGAGAAAATTTACCTTTAGCATACACATTAGAAGTAATTTCTTTGTTAAAAGAAGACTCTGCTCCGCCCGAAGCTTTGATTTGCAGTTCAGCTCTTATTGCATTTGTAATGTGATAACCAAAACCAAGACCCAAATTAAAAGCTCCATTATTAGAAGATTTTGCATTTGTACCGTCTTCAGTTATTGTTGCATAATTTGAATATTTAGCATCTTTTAGCTTCACAGATGATGGCTTAGAATAGCCCATATCAAACTTAAAATACGTTCTGCCTTTTTTGCCAAGTGGTTTTGCCCCTAGGTCAATATCAGCTATATCAGATGCAAAAGAAGAATGTGAGAATGCTACAATAGAAGCAGCGCAAAGTAATAATTTTTTTATATTTTTTTTTAAATTTGTTAAAAATGAATCCGTAACATAAAAAAATCACGATTTGTCAACATCAAAACATAAAACACTTAACTCCAAATATTATTTCTATTTTAAAATTGAAGAATTTGTTCAAAACTTTCTAAATCACCAGAAGAATAATGCTCATACTCACCACCCAGCATTTCGATTGAAAGGGCATATATTTCTTTTGGCACACCAAATCCTTTTGAATCATCAATAGCAAATATAGAGCTTACGATTTGCTCTTCAGAAAGACTCTTCCAATCCGGAACTAAGTCTAGATCCCTTAGAGCGCAAAGTAGCTTTGCATTATTTGACTCACCGATTGAACGAAAAAGCGTATTCGCAAACTCGCCAGGATCAATAAGGATTTCTTGGATTTGCTCGTTACTCAAAGATTTCTTATATTTATAAAATATAATTACAGCTTTTACGAGTTCTATATTTTCTAAATCATCGTTGGTAATCATAATAAGTTGTTGAAAAAAATCTTTTGGATCCTGCTCTTTGGGCAGAAAATGCATTAGCTGTTTAATAGATAGCATTGAATTATCATGCACTTCAATATCTTGATTATTAATGCCATAATTTTTTATTACTGCCTCTAGCGCATTATAAAAATGTTTTTGCCCTAGCTTATTTTCTTTCTCTATATCTTGGTCTATCTGCTTATATAACTGCATATATTTTTCAGCTACAATAGAATGCTCTTCAGTGTTTAGCATACTCCGCGTATGTTTCATAGCATCTTTTAAATTCTGATATTT
>JAHDBQ010000053.1:5198-6331 GCA_020630305.1 Alphaproteobacteria bacterium
CTCTGATGAGCTAACTGTATTATGTGCTTGCTGCACTAAAATCCCTGCAATACCTTGAATTGAAGTAAAACTCTCAAGAGACTCTTCGCTTGATTCTTCATATGAGCAATCTAAGTTCTCTTCAGAACTATTTTTTACAAATGGTATTCGATTTTTTAAGTTCGATGCGATATCATATATTTTTTTCATATTAACCTCCCCCTATAATTAAATTGTATAATAAAATTTAATTAAGCTCAAGTTAATTTACTATGATGACATCATCCTTTCTGACAAGTTGGGCAGAAGAAGGTGGATCTGCCGCCTTGTGTGATTTGCTCTATTTTACTCTTGCATATATTGCAATCACGGCTTTTGCGTCCATATACATTTAGCTCCTGCTTGAAATATCCTGGTGAATTATCGCCGCTTACGAAGTCTCTTAGGGTTGTGCCTCCTGCTTCTATGGCCCTGCGTAGCACTTTTTTTATGGACTGCGCAAGCAACTCCACCTTTGCTTTGCTTAAGCTCTTTGCTGAGTTTAGCGGATTTATTCCGCTTAAGAAAAGGCTTTCAGCCGCATAAATATTACCAACTCCAACCACAATTTTGCTATCCATTATTGCAAGCTTTATTGGCAGAGTTTTATTTTGTAATTTGCCATGCAAATACTTAGCATCAAACTCATCCTCTAGCGGCTCTGGCCCCATATTCTTCAAGAAATCTTGCTTATCTAATTTATCTTTATCTGAAAGATAAATCATCCCAAAGCGTCTGGCGTCGTTAAAAACCATCTGCTGTTGATTATCTAAATTTACAATGAAATGATCATGTTTTTGCCGCTCATAATCCATATCCTTTAAGGTCAAGCGACCACTCATGCCAAGATGGTAAGTTATCACCTTATCGTTATTTAGAAAAATATTTAAGAATTTGGCCCTGCGCGAAGTGCGAATAATTTCCGCACCTTCAATTTCTTCTTCAATTTCTGGAGCTAGCGTGTAACGCAAATTATTGCGATATCGTTCAGCTCCGGTGATTGTAGTATTAATAATGTGCTGCTCTAAATAGCGTTTTAAAGTTTCGACTTCTGCAAGCTCTGGCATTATGTGTTGATATAATTGATTAGTAATGTTATAATTGCTTTCATTATA
>JAHDBQ010000054.1 GCA_020630305.1 Alphaproteobacteria bacterium
AAGTTAATATATATTTATAATAACATAAAATTCTTCTGTTACCATCTGCTGCAACAGCTACAAACTAAGCATTTCAAAAATATGTGATTTTTTTAACTCAGTAAACTAAAACCAAAGAGCAATTAAGAGGCTTCAATTATCTCTTCTATGACTTCAACTAGCTCTTTGCAAATGGCTTTATCTTCAGCATCAAAGTGAGCTGGAGCAAAAGATCCTGAATCATTGTCGAAATATTCATTATTAGCTTTTGCGAATTTAGCTCCGGTTGCGGCGCTAGCTATAATTTCGCCGCCTATATTAATATCCTTACCCTTAACGCCAAAAGCCTCTTTAACCATATTAGTTGCTAGCAAAGACCCAGGATTAAGCGCGATAATTGCCGGCCCTTGACCTTCGAGTTTAGAAACCAAAGCTCTGCCCCACAAAATAATTGCCAGCTTACTTTGTGAGTAGCTTTCCGCGTCAGGGATTTGTTTCTTTTCAAAATAAAGCTTAGTTTGCACTCTACTTTGAGCGGCAGAAGATAAGTTCACGATGCGGCCATCATTATTAATAATCGGAAGCAACTTAGTAGTAAGCAAATATGGGGCCACAACATTAACAATAAACCTTATATCATAACCATCTTTATTTGCAGCATATGGAGATTTATAAACTCCTGCATTATTTATAAGTACATCAATATTTTCATAGTCTTTCATCACTTGGTCAGCAAACTTCTTTGTATCATCAAGGTCAGACAGATCTGCTAAATAGGTTCTTATATTGCCATCTTTTGAATACTCAAGTAACATCTGCTTGGCAGAGTCAAGCTTAACCTGATTTCTGCCATGGATAAGTAGTTCGTGCCCTTGCTGCGCAAGTATTTTGCAGGCCTCAAAGCCAATACCATCTGTTGCACCTGTTATTAAAATAGTTTTCTTCATAATAATATTCCTTTAAATTTTGCGACTCACATGACCGGTATAGAGCTGACGCGGACGGGCTATCTTAAACTCAGGATCTTCCCATAGTTCCTTCCACTGAGCTATCCAACCAGAAGTCCGCGCTACTGCAAAAAGCACCGTAAACATCTGCGCAGGAATCTCCATTGCTTCGTAAATAATACCCGAATAGAAATCAACATTTGGATATAATTTTCTTTCAATGAAATACTCATCATTAAGTGCAATTTTTTCAAGCTCAATTGCAACTTCAAGCAGCGGGTTACCCTTTAATTTACCAAGATCTTTAAGAAGCGCTTGGCAAGTGTCACGCAGTGCGCTTGCTCTTGGGTCATGATTCTTGTAAACTCTATGACCAAAGCCCATCAGGCGGAAAGGGTCATCCTTATCTTTAGCTTTTTCTATATATTGCGGAATATTTTTAACGTCACCAATGTCTCTTAGCATGTTAAGCACAGCTTCATTCGCACCTCCATGAGCCGGCCCCCAAAGGGATGCAATACCAGCGCTAACACAGGCAAAAGGATTTGGCCCAGATGAACCAGCCGTTCTAACTGTTGAAGTTGATGCATTTTGCTCATGATCTGCATGCAGTATAAATATTCTGTCAAGCGCCTTAACAAGCAGTGGATTAACATCATACTTCTCAGATGGAGTAGCAAACATCATATGCAAAAAATTCTCAGTGAAGGAAAGGTTAGAATCTGGATACACAAAGGCCTGACTTTTTGAGTATTTGTATGTCATTGCTGCAATAGTTGGCATCTTTGCAATCATACGTACTGCCGACAAATACCTACCCTCTTCTGTGCGCATATCTACAGACTCATGATAAAAAGCAGACAAAGAGCTAACAACCGACAATATCACTGCCATCGGGTGGGCAGTATGACGAAAAGCTGAAAAGATATTACGCACTTGCTCATTTACCAAAGCATGCTCTCTTATATCTTTTGCAAATTCATTATATTCAGCTTTTTTAGGGAGATCTCCATTAAGCAGCAAATACGAAACCTCTAGGAAGTTCTTTTTGGTTGCAAGGTCATGAATATCATACCCTCTATGACGCAATATACCGGCGCTGCCATCTATGTATGTAATATCAGAAGTACAAGAAGCAGTAGACATAAAGCCCGGATCATATGTAAAATATCCAGCTTCCGAATATAACTTGCTAACATCAATTACAGCAGGCCCTACACTTGCATTCTTTATTGGCAGCTTGTATATTTTGTCTTTTAACTTTAACTCTGCAAAATTTTCTTTATCTTTGCTCATGCTTCTCCCATTATTCTATATTTTTTAACAATAATTATTGTGACAAAATATTACAGTAAAAGCAAGTAGATATTTTGAAAAATTGAAAAATATCCAAATAAAAAAAAGCTATCTCAGAAAATTTGAGATAGCTTTTTTTTAATTCCCTAGTAGTAGCAGCAATTAATGTTTCTTTTCGCTTTCAGACTCGCCCATAGCCTCAGCCTGTGCTTCCATCATCTTTTTACCATAAAGAACGCCAAAATCAACTGGGTCGATCATTAGCGGCTGCAGGCCGCCATCCTGGGTAACGTCCGCTATAATTTTACGGGCATAAGGAAATATAATGGACGGGCAGTGCACGGCAAGTAACATCTGCTTTTGTTCTTCAGGTATATTAAGTAAGTTAAACACGCCTGCATATTGCAAATCTACAATAAATAAAGTTTTGTCCTCAGAAACAGCTTTAGCGCTAATTGTAATCTCAACTTCGTAGTAATTTTCTTCTTCCAAACCTTTTATATTTAGATCTAGAGAAAGATCTATTTGAGGGTTTTTATCAAGCTGAGCTAGGCTCTCAGGAGCACCCGGGTTCTCGAAAGAAAAATCTTTTATATATTGTGAAACTACCGAAATATGAGGCGCTTCTTGCTGCGTATTTTCTTCTGTCATAATTATTATCCTTGATTGTTATTTTAAATTAAATTTTAGGCAAAGTAACGCCTGTTTGCTTCATATATTTCCCATTACGATCAGCATAATTAGTAAGGCACTGCTCATTCCCTTTCAAGAAAAGGAATTGACACGCCCCCTCTCCAGCATAAATTTTAGCTGGAAGTGGAGTGGTATTAGAAAATTCCAGTGTTACATGACCTTCCCATCCAGGCTCTAGAGGAGTAACATTTACAATTATTCCGCATCTTGCATATGTAGATTTACCTACACAAATTACCAATACATCTTTTGGTATCTTAAAATACTCAACAGTTCTAGCAAGCGCAAAACTATTTGGTGGTATGATACAAACATCAGTTTTTTTGCTTACCAGAGTTTTCTGGTCAAACTTTTTCGGATCTACTGTTGTAGAATTGATATTGGTAAATATCTCAAATTCATCAGAGACCCTGGCATCATAACCATAAGAAGAAACTCCATAAGAGATGATTCGCTCCCTATCTTTGGTTTTAACTTGATTCTCAACAAATGGAGAAATCATATTTTCTGTAGTGGATTTTTCGATTATCCACTTATCTGACATGATAGACATAATTCAAAGCCTTGCATTTTCTAAAAAATAATGATAGGAGCATTTTAGACTGCTAAATATTTTTTTCAAGAAATTTATTGACTCAAAGCAAATAAAATATTTAACATGGATTTTTAGGGGCAAACTTATGATATTAAAAAGATGTGCAAACATTATTTATGTATCAAAAAAACAATATAATAATGAATTTTATAAAAAAATACATAAAAAAACATTTTTACTTCTTGACGTAATATTTTTATTGTGATAATTCTCAACACAGGAAAAATAAAAATAAACCTTGGGTTTAAATTGAGCGGTCATTGACTACTCAAGTTTCTCCACTCGCACGATATGCTCTAACAGCGTTTGATCATGCGAAATAATAATGATTATGAATAAACATACCTACAGTTAAATATTCATGTCAGATTAACTAGGTTTTAATTTTTTGTATTTGTGATTTGCAAAAAATAAATACATATTTAAATCTTATTAGGTCAATAAATAATAAAACGGAAAAATTGTTATGAAAAAAATTAGTAAAGCCCTTATAATTTCAGCTGGTATATTAGCACTGAGCACTTCAGCTTCAGCTTACGAAACAAAATTAGCTGGCAGTGATGTTGGACTAAAACTTTCAGCATTCGCACACTTTCAAGCAGCGCTAAGAAACCAAACTAAACTCGGCAAGCCAGATGCAAGCGGAACAGTGGACAAATACGAAAGAAATGTATCTAGACACAGAAAAAACTTTGCGTTCTACAATGAAACAGCTCTTACAGCAGAAATATACAAAGAGCTTGACGAAGTAAAATATGGCGCTAAAATTGTACTAGTACCAACTTCTAAAAGAAAAGGTGGAATAGCATATAATGGTTCACACATTTATGTTGAAAGCGACTTTGGTAGAATGGAAATGGGTGCGCCAATTTCTCCAGCTATTAAAATGATGGAATCTGGAGCTTCAATATCAGCCGCTTCTGGGAATTGGGGTAACTACGCAAACTTAGAAACAACATATATGAAGCAAGGCGTTAAGTCTGGCATTGATTTTGCAACGAGCCCTGACTTTTTCCTAGGTGATAAGCTTGGTACAAGCCAAGAAAATAGATCATATAGCTCTGAACCACCAAGAAGTATAGCTTATTACACCCCCAAGTTTGAATTAACAGACTCCACAAAGGTTCAAATTGGTGCGGCATATACACCAGACTCAAGCAATACAGCGGCAGATAAAGTTATTAAACCTTCTGATCAATTCCAGAAGAAAGAAGTATCTGGACTCTTAGATGGAATGTTTGTAGACTATATCCAGATAGACAGAACGGTAAAAAATGCTGTTTCTGGCGGCGTAACTATAGAGCAGAATTTTGCTGATGGCGTTGACCTAAAACTTGCATTTACTGGTGAGTATGGTAGAGCTGCAGGTAAATTAAAATATTTTGATGCTGCTGATAATGAGTTACATTCAAGCAAATTAAAAGATCTAAGGTCTTATAATATTGGCGGTGTTCTTACATTAGGTAATTTCTCAGTAGCTGGTTCATATGGTAGCTTAGGAAAAAGTTTAACTTCAAAAAAATATCATCGCAATGGCCAGAAAACTGATTATTACACAGCAGCAGTTGCATATAAGCAAGGACCATTCGCTGCATCTGTAAATTATTTTAAGTCTAACCAGTTTAAAAACACTGTTGACGCAATAACGCTAGGAACAAACTATCAGTTAGCTCCTGGCTTCAAACCTTATGCAGAAATTACTTCTTATGTTGCAAAAGGTAAGCCAGAGTTTAACAATAGCAGCATGGGCAAAAGAACAACTCGCGGTACAGTTGCACTGATTGGTGCTAAATTAAGTCTGTAACTTCCCCTTTTTATACAGGGTTAATTTATACCATAGGCCGACATTATACTCCCTTTTATAAAATGTCGGCCTTTCTCTTTAGTGGCAAATTCTATTTACTCGCTTTATTCAAAATAATTATTTCAAATCATATTCATATCGCAAAGCGTAGCATTGTATTTGAATTAAGCTTCCTGGTCTTAACAAAAATATACGCCATTGGTGGGACACCCAATCATAAATCTAGTTATTATGTAGCATTGTTCTGCACTGGAATGTGTCAAAAGATCGGCCAAGTCAATTCAGGATAACACCCGAATTTGTAGTTAGATTTAGAGCTAATATACAACTTCTATAGTTTCCGCTACCTATGTCATTCCAGGATTGACCCGGAATCTCTACTTAAAGTTTCAAGATAACTCCCAAGTAGAAGGTATAATGAGACCTAAAATCAAAATGAAAAACAATCTCGACCCAAATAACTTATGCAGGGTCTCCCTCTACAGGCGCCTACTCACCTAGCATATCAGAAAAATCGTCGATGTTAAAATCACCAAGGAAATTAAGTTTTCAGATTCGATATGCTTTTGTTGCTCGATAATAAAACTTTCTAATGTTTGGCTTTTAACACAAGTTAGAGCTTTTTCTTGAAGCGTGATGAAGCGCTGATATTTCTCCCCTCCCACCTTTTGCATTGATATTTAAGCCTTCATTGCTCAAAAAATCTAATACTGGATCATGCTCGCCTGCATCGATTAGTTGTTTTAGCGTTTCCCACCGCTCGTCAGTCATCTCTATTTTTAAATCGTTTTGCTGGGTTTTATTTTTAGGCCATATTATCCTCTTGCGTGTTTTATTAGTTGATTATTGGCGCTATTTTGCCTTTGATAGCTGGCGTTGTCAAGGCGATTAAGGTTAAGTTTTCTGGCGTTGTTAAATAAATATAGACATTAAGTTCAAAACAATATATAATATCCTTTTAAAC
>JAHDBQ010000055.1 GCA_020630305.1 Alphaproteobacteria bacterium
AGGGATCTTTTTAATCAAATTTTTTGCATTTTGAGCTACAGGGGTTGATATTGCTATTATTAGCTTTGGTTTTTTAGCCTTTAGGCTGCTAAGCATTTGATTGATTAATGAGGTGTCGAAGTTAACGTCAGACTCAATTATTTGAATATTTTTCCCGTCTTTTAAGTCGAGTTCATTTAGCCTGTGCTTTATGCCTTCTATTGTTCTAATTAAAGTAGGGTGTGGTCCATAATTGGCAATGGTAATTATTGGCAGATTGTTTTTGTTTGTTTCTTTGTTATGGGAGAATGTTAATGCAGCAGCTACTATTAAAGCCGCAATAATACTGATTTTAGTATTTAATTTTTGTAAAAAATTCATGATATGTTTTTATATTTTAATTGTAGTTATTTATTGTCTAGTACTTGTTCAAGCTCAAACCTAATTTGGGCTTAGGTCCACCAACGCCAACATAAATTACTACATGTGAATTTCATATCATGGAAAATAAGATCGTCTAATTATGTTCTTATAATAGGCTTATTTGCCCAGAATTGTCAAGTATAAAATTGATTATGTTATTAAGTTCTTTGAGAGTTTAATTTTTTACATGAAGTTCAATTATTAATAGAAATAAAGGTATTTTAAACTTTACGCTTGACTTTTGTATTAAGATAATTTAATCTAACGCTTAGAATTATTAATTTAATTTTACTAAAAAGAGAAATTTGGAAAAAGGGGTCAATGAAAAGATTTAGACAAAATGAAGATTATACAAGGGATGAACTTAACGCAGCAAGAGGTGGAGTTGATGCGGCAAGCCCAAGGGAGCCAGGTGTTATGTCTTTCTTAACTCCTACAAATAAAAAATCAAAAGGTTTTGAACTTATCGAAAATTTAGATCCAAATTCTCCTGTTTCTGCTCAAACAAAAAAAACTAAAAAAAGTTTGTTTGGCAAACGAAAGCAAGAGGAAGATCCTTTTTTTACTCAAGATACTGACGAGTCATCTAGTCAGGGGCAATCAGTAAATTATTTTGAAACACTGCCGCTGAACGACAAAGAGTCGCTTATAAAAGCACTTGGCGATATTTTGCATATGAAGTTGCCAAGAAATTTCATAACAGAAATTATTGGTGATGATTTTAACATGGTTGGTCGCGCTAAAATAGAAGGTAGTACAAAGCAATTATGTCATGTGATTCCTGTTGCACTTATTAAAAGCGCAATTAAAAATGCTATTAAAAACTCAGCAACGCCAGATGAAAAACTGAAAAACTTAAAGCCAATATTGCTAACTGCAACGAAAAGCAAGAAGGGCTATGCAATAGATATTGAGGCTTTAAACTCTGAGGCGTTTGATGACATCAGAGACGAGGTGAACCAGCATGCATATACAAATACAAACGAAGCTGTTTTTATGTCACCTGGCGCTGCTGATCATGTTTTCAAAACGCCGAGCAGAAAAGCACAGGCTTTTATGGATTTTGCTAAAAAGAATACTAAATATGTTGATGATTCATATGCTAAAATTTTGCACCAATTATCGGATCATAATTTAGCAAATATCTTTGCAGAATTAGTTACAAGATTTGCTATAGTTCTGTTTAATAAATCTGATAATGTAGTTTTTGCTCCGGAAGGGAATAATCTAAGATATGAGATCAGATTATTTGAAGATTCTGATGAAGCTCAAAATGCTACAGAAAAATATCAGGTTATTTCTGCAAAGGAATTAAAAGGCAAAGCAGAAAATCCTAAGGATATAGATGGCAGAATCCGTGTTGTTAGTAATGAGGGGAATAGTGTTAAGGCTTCCATAAAAGCTCTTGAGGCTCTTAAAGATATTATTCTTCAACCAAAAAATATTAATACCTATAATAAAAATCATAATAAAAAGCTAGTCCTTGGTAATGTATGCGAAGGTGAAATATCTAAATATAACAATCCCTTAGAAAGCAACGATACAGCTAGTATTGCTAATCATTTTGCTAAACATTTATACAGGGTATTCGATTTAAAAGCTCTTGAGAAAGATGTTTTCGTACCTACATATAGGGGGGTTAAAGGAGATAAATATAAAATATATAGTTCAGCTTCTGGAGAAAAAACCTCAGAATATTGTTTTGATGAAGGGCAAGAATATAGGAAAGATAGTATAAATGCAGCGCAGGGTTACAAATCTGATGAATTTTTTAGGTCGGTTGAAAAAGATCTTAAAATTTTGCCGCAAAAACTGGCAGAGCTATTCGTGCTTGGTTTTAGTCCATTTGTACCGCTTGCAAAAAATGGATATGAATTATATGACAGCTTTTTGCAATCTTTGGTGCATCTTGCGGAGATCGATCATGAAATCTCTGAAGAAAATATATTTTTAAATAATGTGCAAGAAATATGCTTTAGTCTTATGCCATTTGATTTAAGTTTTGGAGATGAAGAATTTAAAAGAGAGGAGATATGTTTGTCTGGTCATGAGCAAAGTCATGAAGATAGTATCTCCTCTTTGTAGAGTTGAAGAAATAGTTTATTTCTTGTTGTAGCTATTTTCTAAATAGGCTTTATTGCCATTTTTAATTGATTTTATAGCTTTATCTATTTGCTCTTCAGATGGTGATAGATTTAAAAACTTTGCTACTTCTTTTACAAATGTTTCTTTATCTAGTAAAGCTTTTTCATAGCTTACCAGCATTACTGGGTGCTCTGAATTTAAAGCAAAATTAGTAAGTTGCAAATTTGTCTCGGCGGTTTTTTTTAATCTGTTCCTAAATTTTAATCTGCCAGATATTGACTGCCTTTTCGCGGTTGATAATGTGTCTCTGAATACCAGGATATATTTTGGATTTCTGATTTCGTTTTCAAATTTGTGTGCATACATAAAAGATCCGGGTCTTTTCCAGCCCCAGACGTCATGCTTATTATTTTTTTGTGCTACAGCGTCCGAAAATTCCTTAAGACTATTTTGCTCTAACATGTGCGAAAGAGTAGCGTCCTCTTTTACTATGCCTTGTCCACCAAGTTCAATTCCAAGATTTTCTACGACATGCGCTATCATCGAAGTTCCGCTTCTAGCTAGGCCGCTAATAACTACAGTAAATTGCTTCTCTTGATTCTGGTTAAATACATAGGTGCCGTTATTTTGTAATTGCTTTAGTGTCAAAGTGTCTGCTTTTGCTAAGCTTAGGACAAGCAACCCAGTTAGTAGTGTAGTTTTTACAAGTTTTTTTATTAATTTATTTGAGTTCATAATTTCTCCCAGTTTGTTTAATTATGTATGATTATATAATCGACACTGCTGATGATACATATATTTATTCCATATTCAATATTTTTTTACAGGATGCAGAAAAATTTATTTATATAAAAATTACATCTATATTCTTTACAAATAAAAGTCATTATATATAATCATGGTTGCTGCTTTTGGCAGCTATGGTAATAAACGGTATTTGGAATAGAAGTTTCGGACCCGGGGGCGGTACCCGGCGCCTCCACCATTTTGTAATTATTTTGGGGGCGAATTAGGATCGACGTGCTTAATAAAGAAATATTTTTTACTCAGTATAATACCGCTGGATCTTTTGATCGAAGGATTATTAAACTTAAATGCAAACGATAATAATCGTCTTGCGGTTGCTGCTTAATTGTAGCTAACCACGGGGCTCGGGGCTTGCCTGGCAACAGAAAAGTCCCACTTTTAAGAGGTGAGCATAAAATATAATGGTGATAATTTATGCAAAATTAAATGAAAGGTATATAAAATGACATTAGATTATCAATCGCTAATCGATGAGGCAATGCTTAGCATTGTAAAAAAGATTCTAAAACATGCGCAAAGTACTGGTCTTGGGCCGGAGCAATCTTTTTATATTTCATTCCGCACTGATGATGAAAATGTTATGCTTTCTAATAGCTTGAAGCAAAGATATCCAGAAGAAATTACTATAGTTTTGCAGCATCAATTTAGCGACCTTATTGTGATGGATAATAAATTCTCTGTAAGACTTTCATTTGGCGGGGTGCCAGAGACTATAGAGGTTCCGTTCACTGCCTTTACTGGCTTTATGGATCCTAGCGTTAATTTTAGTCTGCAGTTTAGGTCAGAGATGGAAGATGATGAATTTGACATTGAAGATTACGGGCAAGAAATAGTTGCAAGGCCAGCGATTTCAGAAGTAAAAATGCCTGCTCAAGAAACTAAGGAGAAAAAAAATGCTACTAGTAAAGAGAAGAAGAAAAAAGTTGGAGAGGTAATAGAGTTTGATAAATTCCGTAAGAAGAAGTAAATAAATATGCAAAACCCTTCAGAAATGCCAAATATTGAAATATATACAGATGGTGCATGCTCTGGTAATCCTGGTCCTGGTGGATGGGGTGCTTTACTGATTTACAATGAAAAGAATAGAGAGATATCAGGATCTGAGCAAGAGACCACAAATAATCGTATGGAGATGCTTGCTGCGATCAAGGCGTTGAAATCTTTAAAAAAATCGTGTAATATAAAATTATACACTGATAGTAAATATTTGCAAAAAGGAATCACTGAGTGGATTTATAATTGGCAAAAAAATGACTGGAAAAAGTCAGATAATAAACCAGTTAAGAATGCTGATCTATGGAGGGACTTATATGCAGAAATAAAGAAGCATAAAATAGATTGGCAATGGGTGAAGGGTCACGCTGATAATTATGGTAATAATGTAGCGGATAGGTTAGCGGTTGAAGCAAAAGAACAATCAATGAAGGAGATGTAAATGTCTTTAGTGGGCAATTTTTTTATTAGATTAAGATCGAAGCTGATTGGCAAAGATGAGTTTGGTAATGAATATTACCTAGGAGATAAGAAGAATTATTTAGGTCAGCAGGCTAGATATGTTATATATTCTGGAATCAGCGAAGGTTCAAAAGTTCCGCCAAGATGGCATGCTTGGCTACATTACGGAGTTGATGAGGTGCCAGATGGTGATGTTCAGGAAGAAAAATATAGCTGGCAGAAAAAGCATTTACCGAATCTGACAGGAACGAAATATGCTTACAAGAAAAAAGAATTAAAAAGGCAAAAGGTGCAAAAATATTCCAGCTGGAGTCCGGCTAAATAAATAGAGCGGTTGTTTTGTGATTAAGCTGCATAAATATTAAATTAAAATTAGGTAAAAAAGAAAATGAAACAAGGATTAGTTGAAACATTAGTTGGGTTTGGAGTGCTGTTACTTGCTGCATGGTTTTTTATGTTTGCATTTAATGCAAGTAATGCTAGCAAAGGTTCTTCTGGATATTTAGTTAGTGCCAGTTTTGAAAATATAGATGGCATTAATAGCGGCGCTGACGTAAAAATTGCAGGAATTAAAATCGGTCATGTTGAGGATATATCTCTCGATAGCGAAGGGTATTCTGCGATTGTGAATATGAGAATAAGCCAAGATGTTAAAATACCATCTGATTCGCGCGTTATTGTTTCCACAAGCGGATTGCTTGGCGGCAAATATATGCGCATTAATCTTGGTGGATCTGAGGATAATCTATCCGAAGGCGGTAAGCTAATGTTTACCCAATCTTCGCTTAATATTGAAGATATAATCAGCAAGATCATGTATTCTCTTACTAGTAAGTGATTACTATATCACTTGACATTTTCTCTTTTGTTATTTAAAGTTGAAAAAGACCTGTTTTAATTCAAAAAAATGCGGTCTTTTATGTTAACTAAAAAAGGGTAATAATATGATAGAAAAAATAGCTGAGCATGAAAATGCAGTAATAGAGCCTAGAGAGGGAATTAATCAAATAAACCTTCAGCCGAATATACCAATTGTTCCAGATGAGGGGATGGAGATGATAATATCAACAATGGATGGTTCAGAAGTAATAATAAGAGATAATAATGGCCATGTTAGAGAATACAACTCTTTTTCAATAAAAGGTAGCCTCTCATTCAATAATGAAGTTAGTATATTAAGCGCAAGCGGCGCTGGGCTACATGTCGAGCAAATTCCAGTAGAGCCATTAGGCGAAGACATGCCAGATGCACAGCCATTTGACGTGTAGTTTTCATAAAAACTATTTACAATAGTGTAGTATAGCTAATATATTTAATTATACTACGCTGTTAATTAGTGCTTTATTTAAAAACTGTTGCAAATGAGTCACTAGTGTGTATCACACCTTAAAGGTATGTTTTGTGGTATTTTTTTAATTCAATCATGAGGTACTAATTATGAAAGAAAAAGTTAAAAATTGTA
>JAHDBQ010000056.1:0-4599 GCA_020630305.1 Alphaproteobacteria bacterium
TTTACAGTTTCTAACATGGCAAGAAAAAGCGACTATATAGCAGAGGTTGATAAATTCATTGGCGGAAAAATATACTCTTTGAGACTAGCAAAAGGGATGTCTAGGCAAGAGCTTGCAAAAGTGATTGATGTAACTCATCAACAATTGCAAAAATACGAAAAAGGTATCAACAGGATCTCCGTAGGAAGATTATCGCTAATTGCAAATGCTCTTGGCAAGGAGCCGGCATATTTTTATGACGGCCTAGAGCTTAGCAAGAAAGAGCAAATATTAACCAAGCACCAGCGTATGTGCATTGAACTGTCTAGAAATTTCATGAAAATAGAAAATTCTGAGCACCAAGCAACTATCAACAATTTGGTAAAATCTCTTTCCAGGATAGCTTCTTAACACATCGCTGAACATTTCTAGGTTATAATCCAGCAGAGTACTCTTATTAACTGGATATAATAAATCACTATCATTAGCGGTTTATTATATCTAGAATTTTTTACCCCGTACCACAACATTCTCAAATATTTTTTTCTTTATAGTATTTATGCTTGATTGTATATATAGATATAAGTTATAACTGTAGTACAAATTGGGACAATCAAAAAATAACTATAATTTATCTGGGGGGCATTATGTCTAAGGCACAAAATACAGAACAAAAAAACATAGAGCTAATAAAAGCTATATCCTGCAAAGATTGCGCAGGCACCGAAGAGCTTCTAAAATATGGAGCGGACCCTAATTATGAATATAATTTATGGAATCAGGCGGTTATAAAACCTCTTGCTCTTGCTTGTTCAGTTGGTGACTTAGAAATTGCAGAGTTGCTTTTAAAAAATGGCGCAACAATTGAAAATAAATATGCAAATATGGCTACCAACAGAAGTGGAAGTGGGTATGCAGGTACCCTAGACTTGCTGCTCAAAAATGGGGCGAAATTAGATTTAGCGCCAAATAAGAAAGGAAAGACTTGCTTAACTAAAGCGATTGCGCAATCAGACTTAGAAAAGGTGCAAATACTCACAGAGCATGGTTTTGATATACATTTTGTGAATCAAATTGGCAAAACAGCCCTGCATGACGCAATAGAGAGTGATAATCAAGATATTGCAAAATATATTAGTGATTTTATATTAAATAAAATTAGAAAATCACATTCATCTTCTCAAGAAATACTTAGTGATTTATCAGTAGAGCATGATTTTTCACAAATTATGACAAAAAAAGAAGTAAGCAAAATTTATAGTATCTATGACAGTACAAAAGAAGAAAATGAAGCAGTTAAGTCTATATTCAAAACTATTCACGAAGAGGTCAAGAAACATATAGAGTCTGACTATGCAGTGATTAGCGTAGTAAATAACTCGATCTTTCCTGATTTAGAAATTGAAACTGAACTGTCCAATACAGAAAATTTTTTATTAAAAGATTGGATTGATCATATTTTGTTTGATGATTTAAAATCAAACGCAGATTACTACGAAGGATACCTAGCATCTGATTGCTTTAAAGGTTACCCTGCAGTTCAAGCCTTAGAAACAGAAAGAGAGCATTGGCAATTTGACATATGGAATCAATATTTCCATAGTGGTGATATTAGCGTTCATGCTAACTATTAGCAAGTAATAGCAATTAAACCGGGGTATGCATAAAATTTATTCAGGAACGATTTGCAATTTGACAGAAAAATAAAGAAGAAATATGCACCCCTTATTCTAGCTTGCTTTAAATGCGTAGTGTTTAAAGTAACAAGCCTATAGCTACATGCGGCATGATTTAGTCATCAACTACTTCATTTATAGTAAATCACCATAAAGATTGCAGCATTTCTACTTTATCTTTTATAATTGATCTAATTACATTTTTCCCCTTTAATGGATAAGCATTTAAGAGAAAAAATATAATATCTAAATTATAAATTATTTTGTATAAACAACGCATTCTTTAAGGTAATTCACTATATTTCTCATATTTGCCTGTTTCGTTTTTATATTTGTCAGCATCAGGTAGGGGAGATTTTATCTCGGTGATTGTTGGCCATTTTTCAGACATCTCTTTATTTATCGTTAGCCATTTTATTAAATCTGGTGACTCTTCTTTAATTGCATCTACTGGGCATTCAGGAATACACACTCCGCAATCTATACACTCTTCTGGGTCAATAACTAACATCAATTCTCCCTCATGAAAGCAGTCTACAGGGCATACCTCTACGCAGTCTGTATATTTGCATTTTACGCATTCATCAGTTACTACATGGGTCATAATGTTCTATTTTTTTGATTAGTTAGTAAAATATCTGTTCGCACCATCAGCAATATTATAAAATAAATTACAAAACTAGCAAACATAATCATCAAAGGCCAGATCATTGAAGGGTGAATCGAAGGGCCTCCTTTCTTGAGGATGCTGGCAGGCTGATGTAGGCTGTACCACATATCAACTGAGAATTTTACAATCGGCACATTAATAAAACCAATTATCGCCATTACAGATGCTGGCTTTTCTGCGCGCAGCATATCATTGCCGCTATTTACAATCGCAATATAACTCAGATAAAGAAAAAACAGTACAAGCATAGAGGTCAGCCGCGCATCCCACACCCACCAAACACCCCAAATAGGCTTACCCCAGAGCGAACCAGTCACAAGCGTGATGAGTGCAAATACAGCGCCGATAGGGGCAGCGGCAACGGCCATAAAATAAGAAAGCCTAGTTTTCCAAACAACAGAAGAAAAGCTACAAATTGCAATAAAGCTATATATACCAAGGCTCATCCAGGCGGCTGGAACATGTGCATACATAATCCTTACTGCTTGTCCTTGCTGATAATCTTCAGGTGAATTAAACAAGGCAAAATACAGCCCAAGCAAAAGCGTAAGAGGCAGGGCGGCGCAAAACACAGGAAACAAGAACCTCTTTACTTTAAAGAAAAATGCTGGAGTTAGGAGTTTCATCATGTTTTTATCATTATTGTTGAGAGTATATTGCGGCTATATTCCTCGCCTCTGTGGCAGTGCCTTCTATAGCTTGGATATTTATCCGGCATTGAATAGGTATCTTCTTCGATATTTAACTTAAGCTCTATATCTTCTTCTTGCAGCTTATGTTTTACAAACCCTACAAGGTCGAACATATAACGCCCTTCTTTCTTCGACTCTATAAAAAACCTTTTAAATTTTTCATCATCGCTGACAAAATTAGCATAATAGGCACCATCTACCTCGTATGATTGCTGCGCTATAGCTGGGCCAATTATTGCTTTGATGCGCCCGGCACCAGCACCTAGCATCTTCTTTTTAATTTGCTTAATAATATCTGCCTTGGCACTCTTCCAGCCACAATGCGCAGACCCCACAACCTTGCCATCATCACTTGCAAGCAGAATCGGTACGCAGTCGGCCGTCAGTACCGCAAGAGCGCATCCTATTTGCGCCGTGACGCTACCATCAGCTCCCTCTAGCGAGGCTTCATCCTCAGTTAGCTGCCCCTCACCGCCAGCATAAATGACATTATCACCATGAACTTGGTTTAAAATAATTAGCTGTTTTGCCCCGTATTCTGACTTAATATTAGCAATATTTTGTTCTATTTCTGCTAATTTTGCCGCATCCTTGACTCTTTTTTTGCTATAAATACCAGTTGAAACTGTTTGTTTTAAATCAAAAATCTTATAATAAACTTTGTTTGCAATAAATTCAAGTTCCATAAATATGCCCGTCTCCAAAATTAACTATCTTAAATTAACAGAAAATCAGGAAAAATACAATCTATTAACCGATCTGGAGCAATATTTTATCAGTCAGCTAAATCTAACGCCAGTTTTTGGGGCTGAGCTTGAATTTTATTTAAGCCCAGATATTAGCGCGAAGAAACTAGAAAATTCTACTGGCATTACTATTAAAGAAGAAAAAGGCGAGTCTCAATATGAGATTGACCTTGGGCCAATGATGGGAGCCAGCAATATAGCAAAGGCGGTTAATGCTGCAAGGCAAGAAATTATTAACGCTGCCAATGATCTTGGAGGAGAAGCTGACTTTTTATCGAAGCCAAAGGAGCATGATTACGGCAGCAGCATGCATATTCACCTAAATTTCTTAGAGGATAATAATATAGAGAAATATGCGCAAATATTATGCGCATCCTGCAAGGATTATCTGGATTTTTTCTTGAGCAGCGCTGATGATTATAAAAGACTTGATAGTAACTTTATGGCTCCAACGCATATAAGCTGGGGAGGAAATAACAGAACCACGCTAATTCGGATACCAGATTCCAGGCCAAAACACATCGAGCATAGATTAGCCGGAGCCAGTAGCTGCCCTGCAAGGGTTATATATGCAATGCTAGATTCAATTAAAAGCAATTTAGTAGGAGAAACAAACATAAAAGCAATACCAAAAACTCACGGCAATGCCTTTGACCCGCAATATAATCTTGAAAAGATTTTGTAATATTCGCGTGAGGGGCCATGAGCTCTATTCTTAACCACCTATGTTTTACATCCCCGATGTCATCCTGAACTTGACTGACGGATCTCTAACTCTCCTTCAAGCGCAGTACGATGTATCAAGTATATTGAGATTCCGGACCAAGGCCGCCAAT
>JAHDBQ010000056.1:4609-6076 GCA_020630305.1 Alphaproteobacteria bacterium
AACCACTTACCTCGGCACACCTCCGACGTCATTGACGAATTTAGTTCAGAATCTCCAGCAACCTTTCAGGCGCAGTACATCGTGGCCAGTATAATGAGATTCCGGATCGGGGCCCTCCAGTGACAGAATATGGCCAAGAGTCAGGAGTTTTAATTTTGACCTCTGGTCTTGCTGCAGATTATGTCATTCTAAATTCATTTCAGAATCTCAAGAGCTTTTCAAAGCAGTACAATGCAGAAAGTATAATGAGATTCTGGATTAAGACCGCCAATAACGATATCTAGCTTTTTCTTGCGTATAATAGCTTATATTAATTTTCCACTACATCTGCAGCATAATTTCGTAAAAAAATAAAAAGGCAGAAGATAAACAACTTCTGCCTTTTTTATTCCGCCTATAAGCGATATTAATATGTGTTTTAGAAAAAAATTCTAAATTACATATCGTATCTTAAGCCTAGTGTAATACCAGTAGCTTTTAGAGGGATATTTGTAATACCATTTGCATTGATGTGCCTCCAGTTGTAAGCAAGGTCTAAATTCATTCCTTGAGCTAATTCTGTTGATGCACCAACAGTTAATTGATAAGTAAATTGCGCATGAGTTGGTACATTAGCTTTATAATCAGGCTTACCTGTTTCAACTTCTTTATGCTTAAGTTTATAAATAGAAGCGCCAATACCTGCACCTGCATATAATTTAGCCATACCTAAATCTGCAAAATCGTAATAACCATTTAGCATTAATGTATGAATTTGATAATCACGAGAGATTTTATTTTCTGTATTTGACGATGAATCTTTAATTTTTTTATCATGCTGGGCATTAAAGAAATAATGATAGCTTAGATCCATTCTTGTACTATCATCTAATTTAAAACCAGCACGTAGGCCAAGAATAGCCATATGGCTTCCGTTGATTGTATTTTTCTTGCCATTGATATCTTTATATCGTTGTTTATAGTCAAGTAATTTATGCCATCCAGCCTCAATACCAACATAGCTGTTGCTAGCCATGTATGAAAGTAGCGAATGAGATGAAGCATCTGCAAAAGCAGAACCATTAAATGCAACTAAAGCTGCAGTTGTAAGTAATATTTTTTTCATTATTGTTTCCTTATATAAAATTTTTAAAATTGTGAATTATAATTTAATATAGGTTTTCCTTTGGTTTAGCATTGCGTTTTTAGCTAACACCTCTCCAATGGATAGCCAATACGGGTCATATTACAGCATGCACACCCAGAATACAATAATTATATTGGGTATTTTTCCAAAAAAATGCAAAAAAAATTACAGCTGTAATAAAAATGTCGCATAGCTTTACTCTAGGCTTGCTAAATGTTTTAATATCTATGTAAATATAGTAAATTACCTTGAAGTTGATGGTGTTTATACAAAATATTTAACAATTTAGATATTATATTTTTTTGTTTAAATGTTTACCCATTAAAGGAGAGAAATGTAAT
>JAHDBQ010000057.1 GCA_020630305.1 Alphaproteobacteria bacterium
ACCAGGTGTGATTGATGGAGTACCAGGAGCTGAAGTGTAAGGACTACCAGTTATTGTATGTGTAATTGCAGCACTTGCGCTGTTTGCCATGCCGGCAGAAACCGCCAATAATGACGCTGTTGTCAAAAACTTTTTTAGCTTATTTTTTTTATCCATAGCTTTTTACCTTTCCCTAATTATTTATTTAATCCTTTGTGGGTAATTTTTTTACAAAATTACAATTCTTTACAAAGGACAATTTTACTAATTTAAAATATTATAAAATTCATTTAGCCTACTAAACACAAGGTAATCAAATACCTCTACATGCAAATAGAAATTATGGCCAAATAAATCGAACACTGTTTGAGTATAAACAATAGATTAGTTTGAAAGCAAGGATTGCAATAACTGAAAAGCATTTAAATTTTTGGATTATATTTATTATGCAACAGGTAACGCAAAAAAGACGAAAATGTCACAAACAGCAGGTCGGCAAGAGTGATTCTTTAATAAATGATTGTAGTGCGTAGGCAAACTTCCTGGTACCAAATTAAACAATGCACTTTAAAGAAAGTGGCGTCATCGGCGAATTCATTTAGCGGATCTCATAAACAGTTCAGCGCAGTGCTTTGTTACTAGTGTAATGAGATTCTGGACCTGCGCCCGGAATGACAGAGTGTGTTTTAGAGTATGAGTTCTTATTTTAAATTCAGACTTTACCACAAAATACCGTCATCCTGAATTCATTTCAGGATCTCTAGCACCCTAGTATAATGTTGCTAGTTGGATGAGATCCCGGATCAAGTCCGGGATGACACAGTGCGTAGGCAAGCTTCATGGTATCAAATGAAACAATGTACTTTAAAGAAAATACCGTCATCGGCTAATTCATTTGGCGGATCTCTAGCACCCTTTCACCGCATTGCACCCATTTGCTACATATTAATAAATTCTACAAGTGGCCCTAAGATCATCAACGGCAGGAACATTATAGTTCCCACTAGCAAAACTGTAATCAGTAAGAACACACTAAGCTCGATACTTGACTGGGTTCTTGCATTAACCTGATGATTTATTCTTTGCTTAGATGCAAAAGACCCGCTAATAGCAAGCGAGAAGAAGATAACTGGGTAACGCCCAATAAACATCGCTGAAGCAGTCATATAATTAAAATAATCGCTTGAAATATCAATACCAGAGAAGTTCGAGCCATTATTTGCAAAGCTCGATGCAAAATTATAAGTTATGTCAGTAACTGCTTGAGAGCCATGGTATGTGATTAGTTCCTTACTTTCTGGCATCATTAGAGTTATGCCGGTAAAAATTAAAATACCAACTGGCATAATCAAGAACACAATAATAACATAGTTAATTTCATTGATTGTAATTCTTTTACCAAAGAAATTAGCCGCCTCACCAGTAATTAACCCTCTTAGGAAAACTGCAACAATTAAATATGATAGCATTGCAAAAAAACCAGAGCCAACACCTTCTATGACAAATTTACTGATAATTAAATTTGAAAAAAGAACCAGCGTGCTAAGCGGCGAGTAATTTTCTAAAATTGCATTTGGTGACCCGTCAGAACTTACAGTAATTGAAAGTATCCACATTAATGATGGGAACTTGTCGTATATCAGCTCTTTGCCTGTATAATTAAAATTATCTTTTAGGGAATGATTGTCTAAAATTTGCGGGATTCCGTAGTCATTCTCACCTAGATTCATCACTAGTAAAGAGCAAATTAAAATAATCACAATCATTACATATAAAGACCAGCTAAGGCGCATAGCATCTACTATATATCCATAAGTAAATAACATCGAAATCGGCACGATCACAATCAAAAATAATCCAAGCATAATTGCCTCTCTGCTAGGGGCTTCAAACGGATGCGCCGAGGCACTTGCAAACATCGAGCCACCATTAGCTATAAGATTCTTAATCGCCACCTGCCCTGCTATTGGCCCTGTATATAATTTTTTATGAGCCCCTTCTAAAGTATAATAATCCACCTCTCCTGCAAAATTATGCGGCACTCCGCAGCCAATTAAGTTAAATGCAGCAAATAGTGAAAGCGGAAGCAAAATAAATATCATGGCGCGAAGGAAATCATCGTAAAAATTGCCAATATAAGAATTTTTGCTATTAACAATTCCCCTAATAAAAGCAATAAACACGCAAATGCCAGTAGCACCTGAGAGGAAATTTTGCATAGTCATTGCAAACACATGTGAAAACATCGTAAGGTCATTTTCAGGATTGTGGCTTTGCCAGAATGTACCAGTCGAAAAAGAAATTGCAGCATTAAGCGCAGAAGCAAAACTAATTTGACCAGACTTCGCATCCTGACCCGGCAAATAATTTTGAAAATAAATAATAGATAATGTGGCAATTATACAAAGGGTATTAAAGCACATCAGGCTTGTGAAATATTCTCGCCAATTTTGGCTTTCCCAAGAACCGCTATTGCGCCTTAAATCCTCATGATGAGTATAGTCATATCTGTAGATTGCTGCAATATACTTGCCAATAATCGGGGCAAATAAGGTAACGATTGCAAAAAATAAAAGCGCTGCTGCTAGCATTTTATTTTCCCTTTATTTTGGTTTTACTAACCGAAGAATTTGCCTCTGGCAAGCGAAGTGGCTTTTTTAAACCGCAGCTACTTACTAAAAATATCATTATTAATATAAAAAAAGATTGTTTCATATGTTTTTTCAGTGTAATTTCTATAAGTTACGTTAATATTAGTTTGGCACTAACTGACCACAACACCGATAATAAAGATATAAAATAATTTAGACAATAATATTATGGCAAAAACTAGTTCTAGTAAATTTTTATTATGGCTTCTTAGCTTTGTTTTTTTCAATTACACAATGCTGATAAGCACTTCTATTGCTTATAAAATAACGGGTCCAGAGCTTGGAGATTTCGTAAATACCGAAACAGCTTTTTTTGACGAAAACGGAGAAAAAAAATTCATAGACCAATATGAAGGCAAAACTATTTTGCTTGTTTTCTGGGCTACCTGGTGCGGGTCATGCGTCAATGAAATGCCAGCCCTTGATAATTTACAAAAAGATTTCCGCAAATTGCCATTTGAAGTTATAGCTCTTTCACAAGATTACAAAGGCGTTTCTGCGGTAACAAAATATTACAAAGATTATGAACTAAGACATTTAAAACCCTTTCATGACAAACAAAATCAGCTATTTAGAGAGTTTCAGATTGCAAGCCTACCGACTGCGTATATAATAGGCCCTGACGGCAAGTTAAAGCAGGTAATCAAAGGTATCGTAAAATGGCATAGCCCTGAAGTTAGAGAAATGATCTTAAAATATATTCCTGGTGAACATGAAACGCCAAAAAATACCTTTAAGATTGAATCTTTGAATAAAAAGGTTCTGCACTCTGCTCCTTCTAAGTTATACGAAGAAAAACAGCAAGAGGCGCAAGAACAACAGGAAAATCAGGATACTTCTGAAGAAAGCGAAAAAACGCCTGAAGAATCAGCGCCCGAAAATTCAAAACCAGAAAATGAGATAAATCAAAAAACAGAAAGCAACAAAACTTCAGACGAAGAAAAGATTGATAAAGAAAATAAAAAAGGAGAAAAAGAATAATGAGCCAAGATAGTTCAAATAATACAGTTAGCGATAGTAACTTAGTAGTTTCGCACCAAAAACCCAGCAAACTTGAACAGTTTCTGTCAGCATTACCTATAATAGGCAAAGGCAAGGAAGTTGTAGCAGTGCTACGCCTTGAAGGAGTTATAGGCAAGGCAGGGCTTGGCAAATCTGGCATGAGCGCGAGCGCTCTTAATTCTTTAATCGAGAAAACATTTAAAATAGATAAGCTAAAATGCGTGTGCCTTGCTATTAATTCTCCAGGAGGTTCGCCTGTTCAGTCCGAGCTAATCGCAAGCAGAATCATTGAACTTGCAAAAGAAAAAGATGTGCCGGTTTATAGCTTTGTTGAAGATGTAGCGGCATCAGGCGGATACTGGCTTGCATGCGCTGGTGATAAGATCTTTGTTAGTCGTAGCTCTATTGTTGGCAGTATCGGCGTTATTTCTAGCGGCTTTGGCTTCCAAGATGCAATCAAAAAAATGGGCGTAGAGCGCAGAGTATATACTCAAGGGAACAATAAATCCGTTCTAGACCCTTTCCAACCAGCTAAGGATAAAGACGTAAAAATCATCAAAAAAATACAGTCTGAAATTCACGATCATTTCATGCAACATGTAAAAGAAAGACGAGGTAACAGACTAACTCAAACTGACAACATCTTATTTAGCGGCGAGTTTTGGACCGGTCAAACTGCAATAGATTTTGGCCTTGCTGATGGTATATTTAACATGCACTCTTTTATAAAGAAGAAATTTGGTGAAAATATTAAAGTACAAAACATGGAAGCCAAGCAATCTTGGTTTAAAAAGAAATTCGGTGCAAGACAGGCTTCTAAAGAGATAGCCAGCGAAATAGCTATCGAGACAATAAACGCGCTTGAGGATAAAGCCTTCGAGAGTAAATTCAAGCTATTTTAATTTATCTATCGTAAAGAAAAATGTCGGGCTCGCCTGGCACTCTATTTTATATTCTTTGCCAAATATTTCTTTTGACAAGGTTATTTTGTGTGCATGAAGTAACATTCTGCTAAATTTTTTGCCGCTATATTTAACGTCGCCAATAATAGGGCATTCTAGTCCAGACGAGGCATGTACCCTGAGCTGGTGCATTCTACCAGTTGTTGGCATAAATTGAATTAATGATTTATCTCTTTTCGACTCTAAGACTTCATAATATGTTTCAGCATATTTCCCGCCTTCTTCAACCACTGACACAAGCTCTTTATCATCAATCCTGATTTTATCAAGATAATTAGCAATTTTGCCTTTAGGTAGTTTTGGCTTCCCAGATACTATCGCTAGATACACTTTCTTTATCTTTAACTCCTTAAATGCCTCGGTTAATATCCTTGCGTTGGTTGCGCTAGTTGCAATCAGCAAAACGCCGCTTGTATTTTTATCTAGGCGGTGCACTAATTTATAATTAGTATTATTTGTTTCATTTAAATATTGCAAAGCATCATCAACAGAAAGTTTTATTTTACTCCCTCCCTGCACGGCTAACCCTTCTGGTTTATTAACAGCAATAAATTCAACAGTTTTGTGAACTAAATACTCGTCAAGAATTTTCTGTGCGAGCGCCATGGTATTCTGAGAATAAATTTTTTTCTCTTGATTGACGGTATTCTTCGGCAGATCTACAAATACCTGCAGCTTATCATTATTATCAATCCTTAAATTAGATTTTGCCTTTTTGCTATTGACTTTTATGCGCCCTGCTCTTAAATATTTCTCTATTACCCCTTGAGTTAAGCTTGGAAAGATTCGTTTTAAATACCGATCAAGTCTAATTGGTAATGTTTCTTCTACTGCAATTTCCATATATGATAACTCGGGAATAATATTTATATTTGTATATTTCTATGGCTATGAATCTAGGTTCAAAACTTGCTTAAGCTCTTTAAATGCAAGCTCAAGATCCTTATAATTGCTAGACCGCAGAACTAGCGAAGTACCATGCTTTCCTTCTTCTTGGAATGGATAGCTACCCATTTCTACATAAGGGTATTTATTTTGCAGCTCCTTTAAAGGCCCTGCTACCTTACTCTCGCCCATCAAAATATTTAATGATTTTGACTTTATTACATCACCGCTGTCAAGAAGCGGCAAGGCCTCTTTTAGCATAGATTTCATTATCTTGGGAATGCCAGCCATGGCAAATACATTCTTGGTAATAAAACCAGGTACGGCAGTTACGTCATTAAATAAAAGCTTTGAGCCTTCAGGTATATAAGCCATTTTTGCTCTTGACTCATTTAGTTCCTCGTTCATATTAACCGAAAAATCCTCAAGTATTTTATATATCTCTTCATTCCTTGAATATTGAAGGTCAAAAGCAGCTGCAATTGATTCAGCAGTGATATCGTCATGAGTGGGACCAATACCGCC
>JAHDBQ010000058.1 GCA_020630305.1 Alphaproteobacteria bacterium
CAACAGGTGACACATAAAAAGCTTTTTTAAAGGTTAAGGTAGATCGTTAATACCGCGGATTTGCACGATTATTCTTTAGCCCCCCTTCAGCACATTAAATTGTTGCTATTGTAATGAGACTCCGGATCGGGGTCCGGGATTACTTAGCTATTTGGACCAGTACGTTTCAATTTTACCACTTACCTTGCTACACACATTGCGTCATACTGAAATTTTCAGGATCTCTAGCAGACTTTCAGCGCGAATGCAATGCGTCTATTGCAATGAGATTCTTAGCCCGCGCCCGGAATGACGTCACTAATGGAAAGACCTTTGGATTGGAGTCCAGTGATGACGCCACTCGTAGAACACCCCTGCCCTTTTTTGAAAAACTACTTTCCACCAAATAGCCAACTACCAACGCCAGAGATAGCATCTACGGCACCTAAAAGAATTGCATTATTACTAAGCCCATTATCTTCTTCATATACTCCGTCAAAATATTCATTACTAGCCAATAAATCTTCAAAACCATCATCTGATTCTCCAACCCATAGATCCATATTTATTTCTTTGCCTGCATACTCACCTGCAATATTATTCATTTTTCGTATTATTTGCGATTTGCTACAAAAATTCTCCGCTTGATCAATCCAGCCATCTGGCACGATTTCAGTTTCATTTTTCGGCAAGTCTCTTAAAGCCTTAGAAAGGCTAGTATAGCTATTACCCATATTATCTTCTGTGATTCTATTAGCACCCTTAAGCAACAATAATTTTGTTACCTCCTGTTTTTTTCCTGCAAATAATGCAACATGCAAAGGCACGCATCCTTTTTCATCTGGAATGTTAGGATCAGCGCCATGATCTAATAATAATTTCACAGTCTTGAGGTATCCATTCTGGGCGGCCACAAATAGCAGGGTTTGGCCACCGCATTTTTCACCTTCTTTTTCTTTTGCCTCGCTCTGTAAATTAACATATTCTGACGTGTTACTCTCTAAAAACATTGAAATTAAATCATAATTTTTCCTTGGTAGCATCAAAGCCCTGTGCAGAACAGTGTCTCCACTATTGTCATATATAGTCGGATCGGCTCCATGATCAAGCAACAACTGTAGCATCTTTGATATATCAGCAGCATCTCTGAATGACTCTAATATCATATGCATAGGAGTCTCGCCAAAATTATTCTTTTCATTTTTTATAGAATCATCTAGCTCCAGTAATTTCTTGGTCATTTCCAGCTTATTACAATAGGCGCTGTAATGTAGCGGCGTATTGCCATCATTATCCTTGGCTTTTAAATTTATGCTAGATAGTGTTTTTAAAATTTCTAAAGACTTGTCATACCCTATCCTCGCAAAATTATGAGCTAAAGTCATTCCGCTGCCATCTTTGGCATTAATGTTCTTTATGTCATGTATTAATTTAGTATTTTTTAGTGCATAATACCATGGCTTAAAACCATTATTGCTTTGCTGATCAAGCAAATATTCATATTTTTTTTCTTTGGCATAATTCACCAAACATGATATCGCCTCCATATTGCCGCACTCAGCTGCATGATGTAGCACATTTTTTCCTTTATGATCTTTGACCGTGAAGTCTAATGCATAATGCTCTAGAAACAATTTAATAACTTCTATTTCCTGATATGGAAGTAAATGAATTAACGATAAATTATTTTCAATAGTGCAGTTTGGATCACAGCCACTTTCCAGCAGAGACTCAATAACAACTTTGTTTCGGAATTTCAGAGCTAGGTATAAAGGAGTAATGCCAAGGTCATTTTTTTTATCAAAAGAATAACCTTTATCTATAGCATATTGATTAAGCATTAAGGCCATTTCAGTACGATATTTTTGAGCAGCATAATGCATTGGATTGTTACCTTCTTTATCACTTAAATTTGCCTCAGCGCCTTTAGCCAGCAAAGCACGCACCATATCTACAGACTCATCATCCACAGCATAATGCAAAGGGGTCTTGCCTGCAATATCTTGCAAATTCAAATTAATATCGCTAAGCAAACACATTATTTCAAGCATATTAACATCGTTATTGTCGACTATATAATGCGCGTAGCCACCCTTATCTTTATCCTGAAAATTAATATTTTTATCCATAGTTGAAACTTTCTTAGCCTCTAAAGCATATTGCCAAGGGTAATAACCCTTATTATTAACAATATTTATCACATCGCAATTATCTAATATTACATCTTTAATCATTTTAAGATTTAAGTTTTTAGCTGCGTAATGCAATGCGGTATTGCCAAGTGCATCTTTAACATTAACCAGGGCGTCTTTTTCTAATAGCAATTTTGCCGCCGTGTTTTTTTTATACTCAGAAGCTATGTGAAGTGGAGTTAAGCCCTGTTTATCTTGCAGAGATATTTTAATATAAGGAATATTTAGCAGCATTATAAATATCTCCTCATTATAATAATAAACTGCATAATGCATGATGCTGCGCCCTTCAGCATCAATATTATTAACATCAGCCCCAGAATTTAAAAGAAATTGAATAATGTTGATTTTTTTACCTAGATTGCCATCTGATTGCAGTGTTAAATATAAAGGCGTAGTGCCTGTACTGTCAGCCATATCACATGAGTAGAAATTATTTTCTGCATGATCATTTAACAATTCCACCATAGCGTGATTATGGGTTTTGGCCGCGTAATGCATAGGGTTTTTGCCATGTTGATCTATCACATCGGCTCGAAGGCCGAATTCTAGAGCTACTTTAGCAAATGAAATTTTTTTATACTCTGCGCAAATATGCAAAGGGGTTTTTCCGTCTTTATTCCATGTTGCTAAAATAATTCCAGAACTAGCTAAGCTGAAGAAACCTTGGAAGTTATCTTCTCTTATTAATAAATCACATAATTCGCCCAAAAAAATATCAAATGTATTTGGGTGTTTATTAATTTCAACTACAATTCTCTTTATGTCCATTGGATTTTGGCTTTGTATAACAGACATTAGCTGCTGATTTATATGGTTATCTCCAGTATTAATGCTATAAGCGATCATTAGATATAATATATCACTTTTCTTATGAAAAGCCGCGCTAAAGATAGGGATATGTTTTTTATTATTGCGAATATGGATATTTGCTCCAGCATCAAGAAGTTCTTTAACTAACATATAATCTTGCCTCATAACTGCCTTGTGAAGCCTAGTATTACCATCTTTGTCTTGATCGTTTATTCTATCTTCAAAAGATTTCCTAGGCGAGCTTCTACTCTGATTGTAATAATTTTTAGACATAAACTAAAAAAACCTCCCACTTTCTTAAGTTTAAAAAAATTACCTTGATAAGGATCAGTATAAATCAAATTGAATGCATTATTAAAATAATATTTTTTTATGAATAAATTTTTCTATTTTTTTGTGTTTGAGATACATCAATTTTGTATCTATTTTCTGTAATATCACTCCCTAATGGATTAATATTCATAATATTGCTAAAATCAAACCATTGTTTTCATGCCTCTTTCTAGAAAAAAGATACATATGCACCTTAATATAAATTTGCAATAAGAGCAAGATATCCACTAAACTAACTATGTAATTATATTCTACTTAAATAGGGTTGAATTATATTTAGTTAAGATTAAGGAGGTTATCTATGTCAGGAAAAATGCATACAGATCCATTGTTTATAGGTCTAACAAGACCATCTATGATATTTGGAGTAAGTGCTGAATTTGCAATGCTAAATATTATGATTTGTATAACTATTTTTATTCAAACTAGCAGTCTTTGGGTAATACCTATTTTAGTAATCATTCATATAATTGGTTATATTTTGTGTTTTAAAGAGCCAAAAATTATGCAGCTATATATGACATACTCTGCGAAGTGCAATCAATGCTCAAATAAATCTTACTACGGTGCCAATTCATATAGTGTATAAAAATGATAAAGCTAAAAAAAACTGTTTCTTCGAAAGAAAAATATTTTAAGAACGAAAAACCTGCTTCAGACTTTATTCCGTACAAAGGGCATTGGGATAAAAATACTATTATCACTGAAGATAATGGATTATTGCAAGTTATAAAAATTAGCGGGTTCTCTTTTGAAACTGCAGATGATGAAGATTTAGAGATCAAAAAAAACTTACGCAATTCTTTGCTTAAGAATATGTCATCTGGTGATGTGGTTTTGTATTTTCACACTATTAGAAGAAAGAAAGCTGTTGCCTCAATGGATTCTAATGAAGAAAAGGACCCTAACCTTGAGCGAAGCTCTAAAGATTTTGTTTCATATTTAGAAAGTGAATGGGAGAAAAAAAATACATCAGCTGATTCTTACTTCAACGAACTATATATAACAATATTATGTAAACCCGATACTGAAGGCGCAGCTAAGGTTGGTTATTTTTACAGTAGATTAAAGCAGAAAAGTGATAATTCCGTTTGGGAAAATGACATGAAAGAGATGCATGATAATTTGGAAGAAATCACTGCACGTATAATGAGCACTTACAATGATTACGGCGCTAAATTACTAGGAGTACGCAAAAACAGAGATGGAGCTATTATGTGCGAAATAAGCAGCTTCTTAGCGACTCTCATTAATTGCGGCGATGTTTCTCCTGTAATGCTTCAAAGGGGATCTTTAAAAGATTACCTACCTACCAACAGAATGTTTTTTGGCTCACGCTCAATGGAAGCAAGAAGCCCAAGAGGTAATAAATTTGCAGGTATTGTTGGCATCAGAGAATACGGTCCACATACTTCTGCTGGATGTTTTGACGGTTTCTTGCAGATGCCATTTGAATTCATCATGACCCAGAGCTTTGTGTTCTCGAATAGAACGGTTGCAATTGGTAAGATGCAGCTGCAGCAAAACCGTATGATTCAAGCAGAAGATAAGGCGGTGTCACAAATTGCAGAGATTTCCCAGGCGCTTGATATGGCAATGAGCGGCGAAATTGGCTTCGGCGAGCATCATGTTTCTATGCTTTGTATTACTGATAGTCTGCATAGTCTCGAAGCTGCCCTATCCGCCTCAGTTGTAGAGTTTTCTAATTGCGGTATGCAGCCAGTAAGAGAGCAAATAAATATGGAGCCAAGCTACTGGGGGCAGCTGCCAGGTAATATGGAGTATATTGTTAGAAAATCTCTTATCAATACTCTTAATCTAGCCGGATATGCATCTATGCATAACTTCCCGCCTGGAAGTATTGATGATAACCATTGGGGTGAGTATGTAACTGTACTTGATACTACATCTGGTACTCCATTTTATTTTAATTTCCATGTAAGAGATGTTGGTCATACGCTTATTATTGGTCCTACTGGTGCTGGTAAAACAGTGCTCATGAATTTCCTTTGCGCGCAAGCTCAGAAATTCCAGCCTAGAATGTTCTTCTTTGATAAAGATAGTGGTGCAGAAATTTTCATCAGGGCCCTTGATGGTGTTTATACTATTATTGATCCTGGCAAAGGTTGCGGATTCAACCCGCTGCAATTAGAGGACACTGGAGAAAATAGAACTTTTTTGCTTGACTGGCTTAAAACTTTGGTTACTTCCAATGGCGAAACTTGTGATGCTGAAGAAATAAAGCTTCTGAACCAGGCGATTGAAGGGAATTATAGGTTAAATAGAAAAGAAAGAATACTCAGAAATATCGTGCCTTTCCTTGGTATGGATGGGCCAGGATCCTTAGCAAGTAGAATTGGCATGTGGCACGGAAAAGGCTCGCATGCTGGAATTTTTGATAATGAAGAAGATTCTATTGATCTTGGAATTGCTAGAGTGTTTGGCTTTGAAATGGCGGAGCTCCTTAAAGATCCGGTAGCACTTTCACCTTCTTTATTGTATATCTTTCATAGAATTAACATTTCACTGGATGGTTCGAAAACAATGATAATTCTAGATGAGGCTTGGGCGCTTATTGATAATCCAGTTTTTGCACCAAAAATTAAGGATTGGCTGCAGGTTCTGCGTAAGCTAAATACTTTTGTGGTATTTGCT
>JAHDBQ010000059.1 GCA_020630305.1 Alphaproteobacteria bacterium
GCTCGAGTATGGCAGCTGCATCCTTAATTTCTGTCATCTTTGCATATGAATCATCAAGTAGCTTAGCAGTTCCTGCACCTTCTGCTGTGATTAGCTTCAAGGCTTTGCCAGCATCTCCAACCTTGCTAGAAACTTCGCCGTTACCTAGGAACTTAAGCGTACCTTCTCCGTCATTTACAGTCTCTATCATACCGCTGACTTTCTTGCCATCTGCGATCGATACTGATCCATCTTTTAAGTATTTAATATTATCGCTAACATCAACCATTAGCTGCACGTCAGCGCTTGCGTTATTTACCTCTAAATTATAAGCATGAACAGTAGAGTCTACCTTGCTTACGCCAGCTCCTGAGAATCTAACAGCTTTTAGCTTATTTGCAGCAGCGCCGATATTAGTAATTGAGCTAGTATTAATATTATACATAAACTCCAGCGTACCAGAATTATCGGTATTAGTTTTTACATCACCAATAATTGAAGAACCTGATTGAAGCCTAATTAAACCATCTGCATTATAAGTAGCATCACCGGTGAATTTCTTATAAATATCGACTATTGCACTTGCATGGTCAACATATAAATTATTTGAGTAAGTATCTTCTTTCAGCTCTACTAGCCCCGCACCTTTAGCGCTAATGCTTTTAATTGGATTACTTGCAGTTCCTATAGAAAAAGGCACATTAGCCGCGCCTAAAAATTCAACTAAACCCTCATTTGGAACAAGCGTAGTAACCGGAGCAGTGACCGTGATGCCTGCACCAAATAGCATTTTTGAATCCTTACCTTGCAATTCAAAACCTTTTGAAATCTGCAATATACCCTTTAGCGTTGCATTAATTCCTGGTTTAACTTTTACGTACTGCGCGTAAGTTGAAGTGCTAACTTCGCCGTCTTTTGAGAAAATAACGTTAGCAAGCTCCGCTCCTGGCGCGCCAATATTTTTAATAGTAATTGGATTATCTGCGTTAAATTCTAAATTACCCAAACCATTTGCAATAGTAAAGAAGCTTGCATTTTTAGCAGTCACTGCGCCATCTAGCTTAGCATGCGAGCCATTTCTAAGTAAGAAATCTACATCATTTGTGCCAGTACTGTCAGTTCCTAATTTTCCCGTGAAAGTGGTGATTACTGACTCTGGAAGTTTAAATGTTGGCTTTACGCCTGCTGTACTTATATTTTCATAATTAGCACCGCCAATCACTGATGTATTATCATTAAATTCGTAAGCAGCATTTGCAGCGCCTTTGAAGCGAACTGTGTTACCTACGCTAAAGTCAACTTTCTTATTGAATAAAACATCTGCCTCATGAAGCTCGAGAACCCCGCTTGCTGCGCCAGTGAATGTAACTTGCGCATCAACGTTTCTGGCCGCACCGCTTGACCCGAATTTTACAACACCTCCACTAGAAGCATCCTCAAGAATAATTCCGCTACCTGCTGACTTCACGTTTTTAATGAAATTTGCTGTGCCATCTTTTATATTAATCGCATCTGCTTGAACATCATCACCGAATTCAACCTCATCTCCCGCTGCGCCGTATACTTTAATTTCCTCAAGTGCATTAGTGGCGCCAGTCTTGCCGATCACTTTCCCTGCTTTTTCAAAGGTTACAATTCCTTTGCTCGTATTTGCGCTGGTAATTTCACCAAGCTCTGCGTAATCTTTGAAGTTAAACTCAGAAGCTACGCCCATTAAAGTTAGTTTTTTAGAATAAGCCTTGCCGCCGATTTCTACATATGATGTCTCGGAAATCATATCTTTCAAAGTAAGTCCTGAAGCCCCAACATCACCGGTTATTCTAGCTTTGCTTTTAAATCTTAATGTGCCTTTTTCATTAGCCGGGGTTTTAACAGAGCCCGTTAACATTATAGCATCATTGAATAAAATCTCCCCGTCAAATCCGTTAAAATCAGAAACGTCAAGCTGCACATCCTTGTTCCATATAACTTGCGAAGCATTAGCATTCATGAATTTCATGCTGCTTCCCGCGCCGCCTTCAATTATATCTTTAAACTCAAGAGGTTTAGCTGCGGTGGTTATATCATACTCAATATCTTTTACATATACTGGCATCTCTACGGTTATGCTATCCAGGCCGCTTGCAATGAACTTATTTGCTCGGCTTGCCTTAGACTGACCGATTGACTCCTTGCCTTGCAGCGCCATTAAACGCATCGGTGCCTTTGCTACGGTCTCTAAATGCACAATACCGTTAAGATCTGCAGTCTGGGCTGCCCCAGCAGCATCAATGTAACCACCAGCAAGAGCTTTGTCAAAGCCAATTCCGATATCTTTTTTTGTGGCATGGTTTACTAAATGTAGTTTTGCATCATTATGGGAAAATTTAATGATATTTGTTTTAGTTTGATTAAGTAATTTATTATCAGCATAACCAGAGCCGGTTATCTTAAAAGTTGCAGCAGCCCCGCCTGAGCCAATTATTATGTTTCTGGCGTTACACCAGCTTTCATTTCTTGCTTCTAGGTTAGTTCTAATATCTATCGTTTCGGTACTTGTAGTATTATTAAACATAATAAGACCTAAATCAATATCTGCTTTTGAGGCGCTATCAATTACTAAGGTATATTTCGTTCCTGAATTATAATAAGTCCAGAGCCTTTTTGTGTCTGCAGCGTCTCCAAGACCCGAATAATCAGAGCCTGCTAAAGTTAATACAGTATTTGCCCCCTTGGTACTATCGCCCCAAAAGAAAAGACCCGCCTTATTGGCACCTGTTACACTTGCATCAGCATAGATATCACCAACTTTCATGCTTGGCTCTCTTAGGTAATGACGAAAACGAACATTATTAGTATTTTGATCAATCTTAGCAATTTCAGTAATAGGTCCGGCAGTAGAAATCCAGTTAAATACTATACCGTTAATTTGACTTCCGGCTATCAGAGTATCCCCGGTATATGTTCTATCGTTAAGACCAGTTGCGCCATCCTTCCAATAAATTGATCTATGTGTATCATTCCAACTTGCATTTTGACTAATTTTGTTTTCCGCTTTCGCTGTAGAATTAATACCCATGCTGAGAGCAAGAGTCGATACCGTTGCAAGTAACTTATTGAACTTTTTCATAATATTATACCTTTCCCAAAAATATTTTAATTAGCAATTAAGCTTTTAGATATAATGTTATAATAAAAATTGAACATGTTCACCTTTTATTATTTTGTTAGTTGACGAGCTGAGCAATATAATTATGATATATGTTTTTTGTGTAACTAATCATCAATAATTGAATTAATAAGATAAGCAAGATCTTGACATAAATCACCCTTCAGGTATAGGCTAAAAATATAATAAATTTGCTAAATTTATTATAGCTAAAATTAAATTAGCAAATTTACAAAAAATAATTTAAAAATTGAGGTAAAAAAATATGTCTAAAGTAAGGAATACAGATATTAAAGAAGAGGAGATAAAAGTAAAAGAGAAAGTAGTTAAAATAGGCGCAATCAATGATGTAAATGGCAAACCATTTTATCTTTCCGGTGATCATCCAAATGTTGTAATTAAAGTGCAGCCGGGATCAATCTGGACTGTAGATAAAGATATTTCTTTTAAAAGATTGGTAATGTTCGAAGGAGCAGTTGTGCAGGTCGGTGAAGGAATCAGCTTAAAGGCTAATAGACTTCATCATAGGGAGCCTGAAAAAGAAAAATCTTCTTTAGTAGAAGGTCCTGGTGAATTTAAATTCAATAACATCACCTACAAAAACTCTAAGGATAAAGATGAAGATGATCAAGAAAATTCTATAGCAGAATTGCTGGGCGATGAAAAAGAAACAGATGCAAATGATGCAAATGACAATGCTAAATTATCTGGCGAATCTGATGCAAAAGAAGTAGGCAATTTTGATGATGCAGACATTGGTTAGTGACAACTCAAACTTTAGCAAAACATAACTATCACATGCCTTTATTACCCAAGGCACCTTAGATTCAGACAATTAATGCAGAATTATAATAAATATTCTTGATATTGCAAAGTAACCTGACTAATATCAAGTAATTAACGCAGTATTTTATTTAAACCTAGAGTTAGGGAAGGAAGAAAATACTATGAAAAAAAAAGAGCCTAAGCAAGTTATTGAAAGTATTAAGAAGCAATTTGATGAATCAGTAAAGGAATTTGATAACAAAAACTTCAAAGAAGCGGCAGAATTATATGCAAGCGTAATGAAGCCAATACTAACTAAAGTTAATTTAAGCGAAGTAAGCTTATTAATTGCTTCTGAGATACACAAGGAAATGCCAGAATTACTATTAAACTCAATGCATGGACTTGCTAAATGCTACCAGAAAGAAGCATTTAATGACGAACAAGAACAACATGCTAAAATAGCTGCAATGCTGCAATATTGCGCAGCTTTTTCTAGGAAGCATGGGTTAGGCAAAGAAAATCAATTCATTGCTAAGGCAAAAGAAATTAGTAATAATTACGCCAGTACAGAAGGAATTAAGTCGCCTAAAACAAAACCCAAGCATGATGAATTACATGCTCAAAGGAATAAAATAAAAAAGAAATTAGAAGAAATAAGAGAAATTGAAGATATACAAGATCGCTCAGATGCTGTAAAACAATTATATCGTGACTCTACTAATTTTTTCATTGCCAAAGAAACAGTAGGAGACAAAGAAAAGGGACTTATTCTGCGCCTAATTGAAGAGTGCGAAGAGCGGATTGGACCTGCCCCTAAAGGATGTGAATATGATATTATCAGCTCTGGTTCACTTGCACTAGGCACGATGACGCCATGGTCTGATATTGAGTTTCTAATACTAGTTAATGACGATAATACCGATAACAAAAATTATCTTAAGAGTCTAACTGAATTATTGCATATAGAAATTATTAATCTGGGGGAAACTAAGTTGCCTTCAATGGCCATTAAAGAGCTGAATAATTTTGCCTCAGGCGATGAAAATGACAGCTGGTTCTGGGATGATGTATGCGGTAGAGGCTTGCGCTTTGACGCAACCGTGCCAGGGGCTTGCAAAAATCCTTTTGGCCGCCCTGCAGAGTTCTGCAAAGATTCATCTGGTGAATTCAAAAAACCCTTTGATCTTATCTTAACACCGAAGAAATTAATGGACTTTCAAATCAGTCCAGAATGGTTTGGATCTGATATACCCCTGGTGCAGAGTTTAAGAACGGTAGGTTTAATATGCTCAAGATCTGATAATAAGCTTATTAATAAATACAAGGGATTACTGAGAGAGCAATTTAATACCTCAGAAACTAAAGAAGTTATATTATCTAACGCATTACATAAGCTTAAAATTGACCTAGAAAAATTTAAATTAAAGCTAGGATATTTGGAAGAAGGAAAATTATTTGATGTTAAGAATGACATTTACAGAATATCAGACAGAATAATAGCAGAACTTAGTCATTACTTTAATTTGATAATTGACGATAATTCAGACGAATTTGAACATTCTGTCTGGGGCGTGATTGATATGATGGCCATCAAAGGGCATATTTCACAAGACGGGGGTGAGCATTTAAAACAAGCTGTTTCCATTGCAACCGAGCTTCGCATGAGCACCTATTGTAAGGATGCCGAGCAAGCAAGTCAGTCAGGATCTATTTCGAATTATATTCCAGAAATAAGGTATTTAAGTAAGGAACATGCTGAGAAAATAATACAAGATAATTTCCATGTAAATGATACTAAAACCTTACATCATTTTTATTATGTAATTTTAAAATTGCAATCTATTGTGCAAGAAGAAAATTTTGTAGATTTGCTAAAGCACGAAAATGAGAAAATGTTCGATGATAGCAATTACAATAAAGGCATGGTTCATGCACGATTACTAGAATATGATAGAGCGGTAACAAGGTTAGAGGAGGCAAGTAATGGAGTAACTTCATCTGAATTATTATTTTTATAT
>JAHDBQ010000060.1 GCA_020630305.1 Alphaproteobacteria bacterium
TTCGTAATGATCGCTTCTATCTGCGGCGCAAATAACTTGCTCTGGAATTACATTATTTGTGTTGAAATAAGCACCAAGCTCAGAGCATTTAGTATCATCGGCTATAAATAAAATAGATGCATAGCCCATTTTTAAGAGCTTCACTGCAGTATTAATGTTTTGGCTTTTGGTGTCCATAACTACTATCGCATCATTTTTCAGCCTGTTATAGTTGGATATGTTATTAACAGAGCGGTTAAATATAAAAAAACCAACCAAGAATAGCACTAGGCAGATTCGCAGCGTTAATTTGTAAGTTTGCATTCAAATAATTTATCAAATTCTTGTTTTAATACAGCATCAAATTCAGACATATTTGCCTTAATTTTAAGTTCCTTTAATGATGTTATATTAAAATCCCTAATACCACAAGGTATTATGCCTGAGAATTTGTCTAAATTAGTTGTGATGTTGACCGCAATGCCATGATATGTTACCCATTTTCTTACTCTAACCCCAATCGCGCCTATTTTTGCAGGACCTTGATTGGTGTCAACCCAAATACCTATCATACCATCTATAATATAAGCTTTTAGACCAAAATGAGCTAGCGTATTAATTATCCATTGTTCAAGGTTTTTGATGTATAATCTAAGGTCCTGCTGCCTATTTTTTTTCCTTAAATCTAGTACCGGATAGATGATTCTTTGCCCTGGGCCATGATAGGTAAACTTCCCTCCACGACCAGTGTATATAAGTGGTATATCACCCATATCTAATAACTCTTCGGGTTTGAAGCTTGTGCCTGCTGTGTATACATCATCATGCTCTAATAGGAAAACAGTCTCGTCAGAGCGCTCCTCAATGACTCCTTCTAATTTTGAGTGCATCAAATCCAAAGCTTTATTATATTCTATAGTACCTGGTAGCGTAACCCAATCTGGCATTAGTTATTACCTATTTATTTTCTGCCGAATAATTTTTCGATATCTTTCAGCTTAAGCTCAACATAGGTTTGGCGGCCATGATTACATTGTCCAGAAAATGGTGTATCTTCCATTTCTCTAAGCAGCCCGTTCATTTCGTCGCTTTTCAGGACTCTTCCAGCTCTAATAGCGTAATGGCATGCATATGTTTCCGTCACATGCTCGATTAGTTCAGTTAGAGCAATATTTTCGCCCATGGAAAGGAAATGATCAGCA
Organism: Alphaproteobacteria bacterium; assembly: GCA_020630305.1. GTDB lineage: Bacteria > Pseudomonadota > Alphaproteobacteria > Rickettsiales > Rickettsiaceae > Megaera_A. The sequence goes on from JAHDBQ010000060.1 coordinate 1,182, forward strand.
AGGTCTAAAATAAGCTGGCTGATATTGATATCGCCGACCAGGCTAGGAATTTCAGATACTATAATAGTATTAGTGCCGAATTTCTCGATAGAAAGACCAAGTTCTTTCAGCTTGTCTTTATTCTCATCAAGAATATCAGCTCTGTTACTGTCTGGCAGCTCAACGATTTCTGGTATCAGAAGGCGCTGCTTTATTAGGCCATCCTTAGCGATCTGCTTCTTAATTTTCTCATAGCCAATTCTCTCATGAGCGGCGTGCTGATCTGTTATTATGATGCTATCATTTGTCTGTGAAATAATATAGGTTTTGTGTAGCTGAGCTTTTGCAGCGCCTAGTGGGTATTTATCTGAATTACTGTAATCAGCAAGCTGCTGCTGAGTATGTAGCTCCTGGCTATTTATCCCATGGCCCTGAGGAAGATTCTGGCTTGCCTGCATTTGCTGCTGCAGTCCTCCTTCTGCTAACTGCTCATTCCTTGCCCCGCCCGAGCTTGGTGGAACATCCAGTAGCATATTAGTAGCGGCTAGGTCATATCTTGGAGTAGCTGGTGACCTATTTGGAGTATAGCTACCTCCAGTAGGTGAGGGGCTAGAATATGCACCTCTATTTTCTGCCACATTGTTATAAGGTGAATATCCTAAACTATTGTTCTCTGATGTTTTTTGTATGTATTTTATAGCAGTTGCGGATGCCGCATTTGAGACTCTATTAGAGCTATTTTCAAGAGCATCTTTGATAGATCTAATAACTAGACTCCTAATTAAATTGGGATCATGAAACCTAACTTCACTTTTAGCAGGGTGTACGTTAACATCTACAGAATGCGGATCTACCTTGATGAATAACACAGAGACAGCATGGCGATCACGTGCTAGATAATCCTGATACGCAACTTTAAGAGCAATATTCAGTACTTTGTCCTTCACTGGCCTATTATTAATGAACAGGAACTGATCTTCTGCCGAGGCTCTATTGTATGTAGGAAGCGAAGTATAGCCGTATATTGTGGCTTCATCGCGCTGCAGTGAAACCTGTGAGGAGTTCTCGATAAATTCCTGGCCAATAATATCTGTGATGCGGCTCTTTAGGCCTTCTGCGTCTATATCCTCTTGTCCGCGGACTTTGATAAGCTCTTTGCCATCATGGCTCATAGTGATAGAAATATTCGGGTGCGCCAAAGCAATTTTTTTAATCACCATTACAGACGCATTAAGCTCGGTCCTATCTTTTCTAAGGAACTTAAGCCTTGCTGGGGTTGCGAAGAAAAGGTCACGAACTTCAATTAATGTTCCCTCATTAATATTAGCTATTTGCGTCTCTTCTTGCTTGCCGCCAATTATGCTCAAACTATAGGCATCTTCGCTCCCCTTTTTCTTGGAAGTTATCTTAAACTTACTAATCGCTCCAATAGAAGGCAGAGCTTCGCCCCTAAAGCCAAAGCTGTGAATATTAAGCAGATCATCTTCATCTAGCTTAGATGTAGCATGGCGCTGAATAGCAAGTTCAAGCTCATCTTTACTCATGCCCTTGCCATTATCTTTTATGGCGATCAGGTTTTTGCCCGCACATTCTAGGCTAACTTCAATTCTAGTTGCTCCAGCATCGATTGCATTTTCGACCAACTCCTTAACAACAGAGGAGGGGCGCTCAATTACTTCGCCTGCTGATATCTTATTGATAGTGGTATTAGATAGTAATTTTATTGTCATCTTTTCTCAAGTGATTTGATTTTATACATGGACCATAATATCATGATTATCACGATAAGGAAATACAGAATTGGTAGCCAGCTGATTTTTGTTAAAGAATAAATCTTGGTCATTAAATATGCAGTTGGTGCAGAGATTAAAATTGACCCCACAGAATGGCTGATTGCAAAAATTCTGTAGCGAATTTCTTTCGGTATTGAATCTTTTAAAACTGTTGCAGCAGGCATAATAAGCCCCGGCAAGAAACAAGCGATAGATACATAAAAAACTTCGCCCGTTGATCCATTATTTATGCTGAATATTAGTATGATAACAGAGATAATTAATAAAATAAAAGAGGTGCAAGAAACTAAAAATAGGCCAATTCTATCTGCAATTATTGACAGAATTATGCTAAAGATCATGTAGCATATTATTGCCAATGTGATTAATTTTTTCATTAAAGATTGGTCAATGATTTTAAGTATCTCATAATTATAAGTGCCAAAAAACACAATAAGAAACTGATTTGTGCTGCCAATGCAGCCAATTAAAATTGTGCTGAGAATGAATAATCTTAAATTATTTTTGATAATGCTAGGAATGGTTTCGTCGGCTTGCCCCTGAGACTCCTTGTCTTTATTCAAATTTTCAATTTCTTTTTCATGCAGACCGGTCTTCTTTATGCAAAACATCACCAGTAAATTTAGCGCGCTTCCTACTATAAAAGCATATCTCCAGCTATAATATGCCATATCTTCTGAAGTAAATATCATTACCGAAATGGAAGCAATAAAGGTTCCCGCATAGGAAAATAGGGCGGAAGAGGCAACCCCTAGGCATTTGCTAGATTTCTTGATATGTTCGAATATATAAAGTCGGACGCCGTCAGTTCCGGGCGAAACAGAGGCGGAAATCGCTAGCCTATATAGTAAAAGTATAACTGAAGCCAAGATGCCAATTACTTCGTATGATGGCGTTAAGGCCAGAATGAGCGATGCTATACAGGTAATAATTAAGCTGAGTGCGAAGCTATGGGACCTACCTTTGCTATCACCAATCTTACTTAAAATTAATGCGCCGAACGGCTTAGCGGTCATTGCTATAAACATAAGAGCATAAGTTTTAAGCAGACGGCTTGCCGGGTCGCTCGAGGCAAAAAAAGTAGCGCCAATATTAGCGGCGAGCAAGCCATATAAATGATAATGGTAATATTGCACACAAATCGCTAGTGCTGATACAAGAAAGCCTTTTTTGCTCAAATTTTGCACTGCCATAGGCTTATTTCTTCAGCTTAAATACTTTGCTGCAATAAGGGCAGGTGACTGATGAGCCATCTTTTATCTTTAGATATATTTTAGGGTGATCCGATGGTGGATTCCCTCCATCGCATGATACGGACTCTTCTTTAACTATAATTCTTTCTGTGAACATTGCGCCTCTAGCCTTGTTTTGATTTGTTTTCTTATGCCAGTATGGCAAATTTAATATGGATTATATATTAAAAAAGATCTTTTTTGTAGTAAAAAAAAGAAAGGAGGTCTATCTAAAGAGTAAACGCAGTGTTAGCGGTGGCAGTAAGTGGTTTTTGGTTGCACTCCCGTCTACTTGCGAGGAAATTCTCTAGGATTGACACGGCAGTCCATTTACACTTCAAGCTAGCTAAAGGGCCTTTGTCGCAAGGAGCTATAGATAGCCACATTTCGCCGAGGTCTGATTCGCTATGACAAGGTTGCTGATATTTTGAGAATATTCAACAAGACGGAGTAGGCTCCAAGATGTATGTCATTGGCGGTCTTGGTCCGGAATCTCTACTTAAATTTTCAAGGGTGTACTAGGTTGTAATGGCAATGAGACCCTGAAATAAATTCGCAGATGACACCCGAGGGCGCGGTAAGATCCGTTTTTAAAATTAGAATGCTGTGGGATAAATAAGTGACATAATTCCGGACGCGGCTCTAGGATCTCTACTTACTCGAAATACGGCAATAGGCTGAAGAGTTAATTGTACCCGTCAAGCAAGTTCCTTCACTGCTCAAATTAGTTTGTAATGTATCTGAAACTTAAGCTAGACTCGCCTTGCATCGCATGTTATAGTGTTGTAAATAAATATGCAGTTATAAACATAACTTAGATTTTTACAGTTAACTTTAACAATGAACAAAAAGCGCAATATATTATTACCAATAAAAAGGCTCTTCTTTAAGCTTTTGAAGAAGGTGGTATATTGCCTGCTACTCATAAGACTTTTTTTCTTAAAAACAAAGCATTTGTTAGTCCATAAAAGGAGCAGTATTCCAAGTAGAATAGGGGCTATCTTTTCTGGTTTTACAAATAAGAATACATCAGATAAAAGTATCTTTGAACAAGATTCTCATCAAATTGAAGAAAATAATTCAGGTCTTTCTGGCATTGCCTGGCACAAAAAACTTATTCGCAGCGCCTTTGTGTTTGATCTTTCTGATAATACCATAAAGTCACGAATTAATTTTGTGATTCTTGGTTTTCTGCTTATTTTTGGCATTATTATTATTCGTTTATTTATGGTGGCCACTAGTGAAATAAAAGCATCTACTTTTAAGAAGTCTCGTAATATTGACAGGCTAGATGTTACCGACCGCAATAACGTTCTGCTAGCTGTTAATCTTCCCGGAGCCTCGCTTTACGCTAACCCTCAGCGAGTAGTTGATGCTGAGGATGCCGTGAGTAAATTGTCTAAAGTATTTAATATTGATAAGAAAAAGACATTAAAGCATTTAACTAGTAATAAGAAATTTGTTTGGATAAAGCGCGATATAACGCCTCAGGAGCAAGAAAAGATATATAATCTAGGCATGCCTGGCTTTTCTTTTGAGAAGGAGCAAAAAAGAATTTATACATATGGTAATTTATTTTCGCATGTTATTGGTTATGTTAGTAGAGATCTTGAGGGGCTTGCAGGCGCCGAGAAATATTTTGATGAATTCCTTACCGGCCAGGAAGAAACCAAAGATCGCTCTAAATTGG
>JAHDBQ010000061.1 GCA_020630305.1 Alphaproteobacteria bacterium
AGGTTAAAGGCAAGCAAGAGGGAAGAGCTAGGAAAAGGTTAAAGTCACGGATCAGAATCAGCAGAATAATGAATATTATGTGGAGGTTGGTGATGGCCCTGAGCTAGTAGACTTCTCTGGTGATACGAGTAACCAGCTTCAGAGTTTTGAAAATAAAGATAAACAAACATTAAATGCGGCAAAAGAAGCTTTCGCCCAGAATAAAGATGGTAAATCAGGGGCTAGAGATTCCTTCAGAGAAAGAGAGTCTAAAAGAAAAGGTGATAAAGGCAAAGGCGAGGCTACTGGCTTTAGCAGAAATTAATATCACTTGCTAATCGACCATATAAAGTCAATTAGTTGCTTCAAAAGCTACGCTTGAATTTTTACTTCAGGCGTAGTTTTTTTGTGGGAGCTGGCTAGTGAATCTCATTTCCATTTCAGCGTATTACAGCTTTCAAAGTAGTTAGAGATTCCGGATCGGTGTCCGGAATGGCATACATCTTGGGACCTACTCAGTCTTGCTGAATATTTTCAATATACCCACCCCCCGATGAGATCCTGAAATTTTTCAGGATCTCATTACCATTTCAGCGCAGTACATCTTTGAAAATTTAAGTAGAGATCCTGGACCTGAGCCCGGGATGATGTGCTATGCTGAATTAATGAAGGAGTATTTTTAGAAACGACTTTGCCTAACCACCGATGTTTAATTCCGAAATAGGTTTTATCTTTGATACCTCAAACTTGCATAAGATTGTTAGTTTGCTTAGTAAAATATAGCAATATTATTTAACAAAATTTTAACAGTAATTCTACAGCGCCTCTCTTGAAAGAAAAAACTACTCAGTATTTAAAAAATCATTGGTATTTGGCTAATTATTTGTTTATTATGTTCTAGAATGAAAATAGATAAGTCATAAAATAGATGCCAAAATTAACGATAGATGATAAAGAAATTGAAGTGGAAAACGGTAAAACGGTTATGCAGGCTTGCGAGAAAGCTGGTATAGAAATTCCGCATTTCTGCTATCATAAACGTCTTGAGATTGCTGGTAATTGCCGTATGTGCTTAGTGGAAATGGAGCGTTCACCAAAGCTTGTTGCATCTTGCGCTATGCCAGCTTCAGACGGTATGGTGATACGAACAGATACTGAAAAAGTAAAGAAGTCACGCGAGGGTGTGATGGAGTTTCTACTGATCAATCATCCCCTTGATTGCCCAATCTGTGACCAGGGCGGTGAGTGCGATTTACAAGATCAAGCTTTTAAATATGGTTCTGGCAAAAAACGCTATACAGAAAATAAGCGCTCAGTGACAGACAAAAATCTAGGACCACTTGTTAAAACTCATATGACTAGGTGCATTCATTGCACGCGCTGTATTCGTTTTTCTACAGATGTTGCTGGAGTGCCTGAGATGGGCGCTGTGGGGCGCGGTGAGGATATGGAAATCGTTAGTTATCTGGAAAAAACTCTGACTTCAGAACTCTCTGGAAACGTAATTGATCTGTGCCCAGTTGGAGCGCTAACATCTAAACCTTATGCTTTTAATGCAAGAAGCTGGGAGCTCGACAAGACAGTTTCTGTTGATGTAATGGATGCGGTGGGTTCCCGCATCCGCGTTGATTCACGTGGGCAGGAAGTAATGCGTATTCTACCAGCAGAAAATGACGATGTAAATGAGGAGTGGATTTCTGACAAGGCTAGATTTTCTTATGATGGCTTAAAGTCTCAGCGCCTTGATGATTGCTATGTTAGATCTTCGGGAAAGCTAAAAAAGTCAACCTGGCAGAAAGCTTTGATGCAATGCGCCTCGAAAATTAAATCTTTTGAATCTAAGGAGATTGCTACAATTGCTGGTACTACTTGTTCGGTTGAAGCAATGTTTTTACTTAAAAGACTGTTTACCCAGCTTGGTAGTAAATTTATTGATGCGAATCAGTTTGGCTATAATATTGATGCAAGCAGTAGGTCTAACTATTTATTCAATACCGAAATAAAAAATATTGAAAAGGCTGATTTATGTTTGCTGGTTGGTGCAAATCCAAAGCAAATGGCACCGGTGCTGAATGCTAGAATTGGCAAGATGGTCCGTAGTGGCAAGATGCAAGTTCTGCGGATTGGCGAGCAGACTCAGCAAGATTATAATATTACCGAGCTTGGAAGTAATCCGCAAGTCTTAAATGAGATTCTTGCTGGGTCTCATGAATGTTCAGATATCATTAAAAATGCAAAAAATGTGATGATTGTAGCTGGCGACTCTGTTATGCTTCGCGATGATAATAATGCTATAATCAATAACTTATACAAGATAGTTAATAAATATCAGCTAGATACTGAAGACTGGAATTCATTTAATATTTTACATAATCATGCATCAGCAGTTGGTGCAATTGATATCGGTTTCTGGGGAGATAAGAAGCATAGTAGCAAAGAGATTATTAAAAGAACAAAATCAGGTAAGATTAAACTTTTATATTTAATGAGCGCTGATGATGTTGACCTTAGCTCTATCAGCGATGATTGTTTTGTTATTTATCAGGGGCATCATGGTGATAGTAGCGCTGCAAGAGCAGATGTAATATTACCAGAGGCGGCATACACTGAGCAGGATGGAATTTTTGTAAATCTTGAGGGCAGGGTGCAATATGCAAAACCAGCGATTGATCCTTTAGGGGCGGCTAAAAAAAGCATTGATGTAGTATTAGAGCTTGCAAAGGAGCTAGATATAAGTTTAGGTGTGCAGCTAAGAGAAGGTGCGCTGCAAGAAACTAGGGCGCTTTTAGTATCAGAGCATAAATTATTTGCTAACGACAAGCATATTACTAAAACGCAAAGGTCGTTGGAAAATATTGATCCTCAAGAAATTAGTGAGGAACCTCTGAAGCAAGTTGAAGTCGAGTATTATGCAACAGATCAGATAAGCAGGGCTTCGGTTACCATGGCAAGATGCATTGCTGCTAGAAATGAACAGAAGGGTAGGCAAGAAGGTATAGAGAAGCAGAAAAAAGGAGGGGCGGCAGCATGATAGGATTATTTAATATATATGTTTTGCCTTTGATATTTATTGCATTAAAAGTTATTTTAATAACTATTCCGCTTCTGCTTTCAGTTGCGTATCTTACATATGCCGAGCGCCGCGTTATTGGCCTTATGCAGATGAGGCGCGGCCCTAATGTTGTAGGCTGGTTTGGACTTTTGCAACCGATAGCTGATGCAGTTAAACTGATGTTTAAAGAGGTGATAGTGCCGACTCAGGCAAATAAAGTTATTTTTATCATCGCGCCGATGATTACTTTTATTCTAAGCCTTGTTGGCTGGGCGGTGATCCCGTTTGGCCGGGGCATGGTTTTGTCTGATATTAATGTTGGAGTGCTTTATGTTCTAGCGGTTTCAACGCTTGGCATTTACGGCATAATTATGGCAGGCTGGGCGAGTAATTCTCAATATGCATTTTTGGGAGCGATTCGATCCTCTGCGCAGATGATTTCATATGAGGTTTCAATGGGCCTTGTGATAGTTACGGTGCTTCTTGTAACTGGAAGCCTTAATTTAACAGAGATTGTAGAGTATCAGAAAGAGATGCCATTTTGGATTAATTTGCTACTTGCGCCCATGGCTGTGGTGTTCTTCATTTCTGTGCTTGCAGAAACAAACCGACTGCCGTTTGATCTGCCAGAAGCGGAAGCGGAATTAGTTGCTGGATATAATGTTGAATATTCATCAATGACGTTTGCCTTATTCTTCCTTGGTGAATATGCAAATATGATTCTTGTAAGCGGTATAACAGTTACATTCTTTATGGGTGGATATTTGCCTCCATTTAATATTGAATTCTTAAATTTTATTCCTGGAGTGATCTGGTTTGCATCAAAAGTTTCATTTTTGTTATTCATATTTTTGTGGATCAGAGCGACGCTGCCTAGATACAGATACGACCAATTAATGCGCATAGGTTGGAAATTCTTCTTGCCAATTACTTTAGTTTGGGTAGTATTAGTGGCATCATTGTTGATGTATACAGATAATTTACCACCGGTGAGGTTTTAATGATAAAATTCATAAAATCTTGTGCAATATATGAAATTTTAGTTGGAATGGCTCTGACTTTAAAATATTTGTTTAAGGCAAAAGTGACTCTTGACTATCCGCGCGAAAAAAGCCGCTTGAGCTCAAGATTCAAGGGCGAGCATGCACTTAGAAGATATCCAACCGGTGAAGAGCGATGCATTGCTTGTAAACTTTGTGAGGCAATTTGCCCAGCGCAGGCTATTGTGATAGAGGCTGAAGAAAGAAAAGATGGCAGCAGGCGTACAACGAGATATGACATAGATATGACAAAATGTATCTATTGCGGTCTGTGTCAGGAAGCATGCCCAGTTGATGCTATTGTTGAGGGTCCAAATTTTGAGTTTGCCACAGAAACCCACGAGGAGCTTTTATATGATAAAGAAAGGCTGCTGCGCAATGGCGATATCTGGGAGCAAGAGCTCAGCAGAAAATTAAAAGATGATTATCCATATAGGTAAATAATAAATGGATATATTTTTCTACATTTTTACAATATTAATGCTCGCGTCCAGCTTGCTTGTGATTACTGCGCGCAATCCAGTTCACGCTGTTTTGTGGCTGATATTTGCTTTTTGCAATGGCGCTGGCTTGATGGTGACTATGGGAGCGGAATTTATCGCAATGATGCTTATTATTATTTATGTTGGCGCGGTTGCAGTATTATTTTTATTTGTAGTTATGATGCTCGATATTAAAATGAGTTCTTTAAAAAACCGAGTAAGTCTAGGGTTTTCTGCACTGATGGGAGCGCTTTTATTGCTTGACCTAACATTGATTATTTTGTTGAGTAATTATTCAGTAGATCAGGGGGCAGAAAGTAGGTTTGCGATATCCGCTGAAGTACAGAATGCGTATACGATTGGTAAGGTCTTATACACAGATTTTGTTGTGCCTTTCCAGATTTGCGGTATAATTTTATTTGTGGCGATGGTTGCAAGCATTGCTCTTACGCTTCGCTCGCGCGACGGAGTGCGGAAGCAAGATGTTGCAAAGCAGGTCGCAAGAACGCCAGAAAATAGTTTGTTTATGGCAAAAGAGAATGGTAAAAAGGGATTGGAGAATTTGAATTATGACGATTAATGAAATTTCTTTAGAGCATTATTTGATAGTTTCTTCTATCTTGTTTACGATAGGAGCAAGCGGTTTGTTTATTAACCGAAAAAATATCATCACCATTTTGATGTCAATTGAATTAATGCTACTGGCTGTGAACATTAATTTGGTTGCTTTTTCTGTGCATTTGCAGGATATTGTTGGCCAGGTATTTAGTATCATTGTGCTTTCAATTGCAGCGGCAGAAGTGTCAATTGGTCTTGCTATCTTAGTGATATTTAGTCGTAATAAGAGGTCAATTGAGATCGAAGATGTAAGCGAGATGCGGGGTTGAAAACATGGAAAATTTATTGAACATCATTATTATTCTACCATTATTTTCGGCACTCGTTAATGGCTTATTTTGTGCTAAGATTGGGAACAAAGCAGCCGGATGGCTCTCTAGTATTTGCATGATAATAGTAGCGGCATCTGCTTTCATAATTTTTGTAAATGCTGGAATTAATCAGCAAAAAATGCACCTGATTTTATTCAACTGGATTCATGTCGAATCGATTCATATTAATTGGTCAATTTATGTTGACCAGCTAACTGCGATAATGTTTCTGCTTGTTACTTCAGTTTCGTGCGTAGTGCATATTTACTCGCTTGGTTATATGAAAGGCGATAGTAACTTACCAAAATTTTTATCTTATCTTTCATTGTTTACTTTTTGCATGCTAGCGCTTGTTTCCGCTGATAAT
>JAHDBQ010000062.1 GCA_020630305.1 Alphaproteobacteria bacterium
CTTACCAATTGCACTTATTTTTTCTGGAATAGATCCCTCTATTACTAACGAGAAAGGCATCAGCGCCTTACATTATGCAGCTGCAAATGACGATTTAGTGCTTATAAAATTCTTATTATCAGATGAATCAGTTGATATAGATTTAAAAACAAATGCTAGCTTGACCCCCCTGCACTATGCAGCAAATTCCGGGAATCTTGAAGCTTCCAGACTTCTTGTTAGTAAAGGAGCGTCCTTAAGTATAAGATCCGACCAAGGAAAAAACATAATGCATATGGCGGCATCAAGTGGCAATATTGAATTATTGGAGTTTTTTAAAAGCAAAAATATCAGTTATTTTAGTAGGGATAAGAAAAAAATACAACCTTTATTTTGCGCTATTGCTGAGGACCAGGAGGATGCATTTGAATTCTTACTTAAACAGAATGCTAGCATTCACGCCCTTGACTCTTTAAAAAGAGGTGCTGCTCATTTTTGTGCAGGTAGCGGTAACGTTAAAATAATGAAAAGGCTACTTGAACTAAACATTAACCTTAACGGCACTGATAAAAATGGCCTGACTCCATTGCACTACTCGGTTGCTAACCAGGAATTGGAAATGATAGAATATTTACTAAAGAATGGCTCTTTAATTGACGCTCAGACAAAAAATTTATCTACGGCCCTGCATATGGCAATAAATATTGATAATAATGAGATAATAAAAACACTAGTACTAGCTGGAGCGGACACCTCAATAATTAATAAAGATGGTGAGTCGTGTCTTGATTTAGCGACTAAAGAACAGCTATATATTATTGCTAATAATATTATATCTAGAGAATTAGATAAGCTGAAAAATCAAACGGAACATGAAGTATTATTTACATTTAAAGAGCAAGAAGTACATAAATTGCAAAATCAAGTATTCTTAAAAATGCTAAAAAAAATGGCGAGCCACTTAAAGGAAAAAGACGAAATAACTTACGAAGAATTTATTTTTAGTATACAAGAAATTAGCACTTCATTAACTGGATGTACACAAGAAAAATTAAAAGTTATAGAAGTTGATTACGCTTTTGAAGGTTCAGAGTAAATTCTTTTATAATTGAATTTGCTAAAATAATTTAGGTACCTATTGCTATATAAATTTCTTGCTGTATGATCTGCCTTTAAACAATTAAATATTGCACATAAACTATATATAAAGTTTATTAATAAATATCATTTGAATTTTTGTTGCTACTGCAATAGTTAAATGTTATTATTAAATTGTAATTTATACTCTTAAATATACAAGTTAAGATAAACAAGCCAAAGCTTAAGTAGAATATTTTTATGAATAATGTTTTTTATAACGTATTACCGATATTTCTTATTGCGTTCCTCGGGAGTGTAATAAGAAGAAAATGGCTTAAATCTGACGAATTTTGGCGCGGCTTAGAAAAGCTTTTATTCTGCATTCTGTTTCCAACAGTATTATTCGAGCATAGCTCGAAAGTAGATTTTACCTCTTCAGAATTTTTTAAATTATCAGCAGCGTTAATTTTTGCAAATCTACTAGTTTCAGTCTGCCTTGTTTTTTTCAGATATAAAACAAACTATGACAAAGTTCAGTTTACGTCAATTTTTCAAGGAAGCACCAGATACAACAATTATGTATTTTTTGCAGTTGGGGCAGCTTTATTCGGCGATCCTGGCCTTAGAATAATATCAGCTATTTTTCCTTACATGTTAATAGTTACCAACATTACTGCCATTGTTTGTTTCAGTTATTATTTGCCAAGAACAGGCACTAACCTCACTAAAACAAAAAGTGTAATACTGATGCTAAGGTCAGTTGCCGCTAATCCTTTTATTATAGCCAGTGTAGCTGGGCTTGTATTTAACTATTTTGACATTGTTTTGAATGTCGGGATTGCCAAAACCGTAGAAAGCCTTGCAGACTCAGCTCTAGCCATCGGTATGCTTATAGTGGGTGCTGGCATAAAATTCAAAATCAAGCCTGAACATTTCAAGCAAGTAATGGCAACTAGCGCAGTAAAGCTAATGCTTATGCCACTTGTAGCATTTACTTTTATGTGGTGTATGGAAATAGACGGCATGGCAAAAACAATTGGTGTATTATTTAGCGGCATGCCCTGCTCTGCTTCCTCTTATATATTATCAAGGCAGCTGGGCGGCGACCCTGAAACGATGTCATCCACTATTACATTTACCGCTATCTTTTCGATATTTACTTTATCAATATTAGTATATATATTAGGTTAGCAAATAATAATCACTTAAAATAAAATCATTATGAACCAAGATAAAAAATCTGAGTATAACGAAGCTTTAAACTATCACGCAAAAGACAAACCGGGTAAAATTGCTGTGCAACCTACCAAAGAATTGAATACACAAGATGACCTTGCCCTAGCCTATTCACCTGGAGTTGCTGCACCTTGTTTAGAGATTGCTAAGAATCCAGAGGATGTATATAAATATACCGCAAAAGGAAATAGCGTTGCAGTTATCACAAACGGGACTGCTGTTCTTGGCCTTGGAAATATTGGCCCTGCAGCCTCAAAACCTGTTATGGAGGGAAAGGCTGTTTTATTCAAAAAATTTGCAGGTATTGATGCAGTAGATTTAGAAGTTGACTGCACAGATCCTGATGAATTTATAAATGTAGTAAAGCATCTTGGTCATAGCTGGGGAGGAATAAATCTAGAAGACATCAAAGCTCCTGAATGTTTTATTATCGAGGAAGAACTAAAGAAAATAATGGACATACCTGTTTTCCATGATGATCAGCACGGGACTGCTATCATTACCGCAGCTGGTCTTATCAATGCTACTGAAATTACTGACAGAAAGATGACAGACATCAAAGTAGTAGTAAATGGGGCTGGAGCTGCCGCGATGTCTTGTATTAACTTGATTTTAAAGCTTGGCGTCAAAAAAGAAAATATCACCCTTTGTGATTCAAGAGGGGTTATTTACAAAGGGCGTGAAGCAGGTATGAATAAGTGGAAAGAGGAAAAAGCGATAGAAACTGAGCATCGTACTCTTGCTGAAGCCATTAAAGGCGCAGATGTATTCCTTGGCCTATCAGTTAAAGATGCCGTATCAAAGAATATGGTTGCATCTATGGCTAAAAACCCAATCATTTTTGCGATGGCCAATCCTGACCCTGAAATCTTACCAGAAGATGTGCTAGCTGTGCGCGATGATGCCATAATAGCCACTGGTAGATCAGATTATGATAATCAGGTAAATAACGTTATGGGCTTCCCTTTTATATTCAGAGGCGCCCTTGACGTCAGAGCAACAGACATTAACGAAGAAATGAAACTAGCAGCAGCCTATGCTCTAGCGGAGCTAGCTAAAGAGCCTATTCCAGACGCAGTTTACAAGGCATATGATATGCAAGAGAAATCTTTTGGGGCTTCGTATATTATACCAACGCCTTTTGACCCACGCCTTAAGAGCACCATACCTGTCGCTGTTGCAAAAGCGGCTATTAAAACTGGCGCAGCAGGAGTAAAGATAGATCTAATTCAATATAAAAAAGATTTGGAGAAGAAAGATATTTGAAGGTAAAATTGCCAGAATTTAGAGTTGATATTTATATTTACTAATATAAAATTTATTCGTATAAAATTTCCAACCCTTGAATTTCTGATATTTATTATTATATTACTGATATATCAATATCAAAAACTAAAATACATTTTATGGAAAAACAAGAAAAAATAAATCAAGAAGAAAAAATAGAAAGCACAGAAGAGCAAGAAGCCGCTCAAGGTACTGACGAACAAACAGAAAGTAAAGAAGTGTCGCTAGAGGAATTAGTTCTAAATCTAAAGGAGCAAAATGACGAACTTCAAGATAAGCTACTTCGCCAAATGGCCGAAAATCAGAATGTTAGAAACAGATCCTCTAAATCTATTGAAGAAGCAAGAGACTATGCAATCTTTGCTTTTGCTAAAGATCTTATTCCAGTAATTGATAATCTTTCTAGAGCTCTTGAGCATATGCCAGAAGATATAAGCAACGACATGAAGAACCTACATGAAGGCGTTCAAATGACTAAGTCTGAGCTAGAGTCTGTATTTTCTAGAAACTCACTCGAAGCAATTAATCCAGAAGCTGGTGACAAGTTTGACTATAATGCTCATCATGCTATATCAAATATTGAATCAAAAGAACATGAAGATGGTACAATTGTAGAAACTATGCAAGTAGGATATAAAATAAAGGCAAGATTAATAAGGCCAGCTGCAGTTACTGTTGCTAAAAACAAATAAAACTTTTATACTCATAGTTGGCAAAAGCTAAATTGATTATTTTTGTGATCAAAATTAGCGACGCCTGTTTTAAAATTAGTTTTATTTTTTATTATGAACAGAGTTTTTTCTTGGACGCTTATATTACTAGCAATTAGCGGCTTAATTTATATGCTAGCGGACACGCTCGCTCCTTTTTTAGCAGCGTTTATATTTGCGTATCTGCTAAGACCACTAATTGAAACATTCAGTAGTAAATTTAAGCTTCCGAGATCTCTGTCGACATTTACCGCATACGGGCTTTTCTTGAGCGGATTTATTGCAATTATAGTAATTTTAATACCTCTAATTTACAAACAATTTGCGATATTCATCAGAAAAATTCCGGAATATAAAGTTAATTTTGACGTCCTTGTATTGTCTTGGTCAGAAAAGCTGCACGACATTGACCCGAACTTCGCGGAAAAAGTAAAAAGTGCCGGACAGAGTTTCATTGGCAATATATTCAGCACCGCTTCCTCCTTAGCTAATTACGTCTGGGACTACACCATGGCCACGCTAAACTTCTTTGCCTTGGTTGCTTTGGTACCTGTTATTCTATATTATTTCCTGCGTGACTGGCCGAAAATGGTAAAAAGCATCGAAAGCTTACTGCCAAGAAGAGGAAAGAGTAAAATCAGGGAAATTTTTCACGACATAAACGAGCTACTTTCGGCCTACATCAGGGGGCAGCTAAATATCTGCATGATGCTTAGCTTTTATTATTCAATAGTGCTGACATTAGTTGGTCTTGATCTTGCTATATTACTCGGAATCATGTCTGGTTTTTTTATTCTAATTCCATTCATTGGACCGGCAATTTCTTTTAGCATTGTTCTTGCGACTAGCTATTTTGCCTTTGGAGCAACCAGTAAATTTGCCTATGTTGCTATTTTATTTATTGTTGGCGCTACAATTGAAGGCTATATTTTAACCCCGAAAATAATCGGAGACCGCATTGGATTGCATCCTGTTTGGATTATTTTTGCAGTGATTGCGGCCGGCAGCGTATTTGGAATGATTGGAATATTTTTTGCAATTCCTATTGCAGGCATAGTTAAGGTTTGCCTTTCTTATTTAATCGAGTATTATAAATCTAGCGACATATATAGATATTAATAAAATGAAGCAAATAACTTTTTCATTCCCGTCTAGCAACGACTATAACCCAGAAGAGTTTATAGAATCAGATTGTAACAAACTTGCCTGTCATTCCATTGATAATTGGAAAGAGGCTTGGGGTGTTGCGCCATACTCCAAGACACTTGTGCTTCGCGGTGGAAAATCATCTGGCAAGACCTTGCTTGCTAAAAGATGGTCAACGCAGCTAAATATAATTTTTATCAGAAAAATGCATGAGCTGACAGAAAATATTTTAAATCATCATGATGGGTTCATCGTTGACGGGCTGGATTCCAGCTGGGATGAAGAAAAATTATTCCATCAATTTAATTCAATTAATGAGGCTGGAAAGTATCTACTAATTTGTCTAGAGCAAATCCCGGAAA
>JAHDBQ010000063.1 GCA_020630305.1 Alphaproteobacteria bacterium
TCTATGTTTAGAGATATTAAAAATTCTACTATTTCTAAATTTCCACCATAACAAGCCGCTAAAAGAGCTGTAGCGCCATCAGGCCTAACCCAAAGCTGGTCTGCACCTTGATCTAGCAATAAACGAAATGCTTCTATATTTCCACCTTGGCATGAATTATGCAAAGCTTTTTCTAAGTCATTTTGTTCTTTATCTAAAAAAGCTCCTTGCTCTTTTAATATCTCAACAATTTCTAAGTTGCCATATCCGGCAGCTTCTGTCATAGGTGTATATCCATATTTATCTCTAGCATTTATATCTGCTTTATTATCAACCAAGATCTTGACAATTTCGGTATGCCCCTTTTGCGCGGCAATTAATAATGCAGTAACTCCATCATCTCTTGCTTCATTAACGTCCATCCCTGTATTTAATAGTAACTTTACTATTTTTACATTGCCGCCAAAACAAGCCGATAAAAGTGTGGTTGCTCCGTCATTTGATCTTGCATTCACATCTGCTTTGTAAGCAATCAAAAGCTCTGTGATTTCTACATACCCTTCTTCCGCGGCGAACATTAGAGGAGTAAATCCATTGTCATTTGCTTGGTTAACATTTGCCCCTGCAATCAATAATATATTTACCATCTCCAAATCATCTTGTAAACAAGCTAGCATAAGTGCAGTTATTCTCTTATTTGATCGTGCATTTACATCTGCCTTGTTAGCAATTAAAAGCCCTGCTGTTTCTGCGCACCCTTCTTGCGCGGCAAACATAAGTGGTGTAAATCCAGAATCTGACAGTTGATTAACTTTCTCGCCGGCATCTAATAGTAATTTTACTATTTTTATATTTCCTCGAGCACAAGCTAGCATAAATGCAGTTACGCCACTTTTGTTTTTTTTACCTAAATCTGCTTCATTTTCAATTAATAACATAATCATTTCTAGATTGTTATTTTCGATTGCAATATGAAGCGGCTTTTCTCCATGACTATTTGGCGCGTTTATATCTATATTACCTTTTTCTATAACCTGTTTTGCTGCTTCTAAATCTCCTTTTTCTACGGCATTAGTTAGCTCATTATTGATGGGAATATAATTTAATAGTGTAGATAGTGTGTTTGTTATAGAGTCAAACCTCCCTCCAGAAGGCAAAACACTCCCGCTTTTTATTGGGTATGCACCTGGTGTAGGAGGCGCTGTCAAATCCCACGCTCCGCTGCTAGAACTAGAGCTATATATATTACTGCTAGGAGCGGTGTTCCATATATCTCTAGTATCAACTACTCTCACTCTATTTAATCCATCTAACTCTTCTGTTACATTTTCTTCAGAATCTAATTCTTGATCATCAGAAACACTATCATCACTTGTAATAATTTTTTTCATTATTTTATTCTCCCAATTATAAATTACAATACGGGATTATATATATTACAAAAACAACGAAAGCAAGGGTTGATTGTTTTTTTGGGGGGTGTTGTGAGCCAGAACGGAAAACTCATTCTTAAGTAACAATTACAATTTTTAGCGAAATCGGAAGTGATTTACTCAAGCAACTTAAAACTTAATTATAGTTAGGCAAAATGTACAAAAAAGGGGGCGCCCCCCCTTTTTCTCTCAATATAAAATTACTGCACCCTTGCATATACTACAACAGGGCGAACGTAAGCTTCATCGTCTATTTCTGTATCAAACTTAATAACTAGTTCGACAATTGCGCCGCCTGTAAAATTCTGCCTAAGGTCACTTAGTTTAATGTAGACTTGCTTTTCTTCTGAAAGGCTAATCGACCCATTTCCTGCTATTTTTAAATCTTTTTCCTGAGGGGTAGTACATACTTTTTCCTGAGAGGTAGTACATAGTTCAGCCTTATTTGCTGCAATCGAACCAGCGCCTACAACTGTTATTTTTTGATCAACTAAGCTTTTAATATCCATATATACTCGCGCCGCCTTTCTTTGATGCGGTTTTATTGACTCGTTGCGCAAGTTTTCAATCTTTACAACAGCGTTAGTTATGCAGATAGGGTTGTTTTTGGCTACCCTCGATCTTCTTTCAGCCTCCATAGTAGCTACTTTTTGATCATATGTTGTTTTGTTTCTAAAGACAGCAACGCTTCCTGCTTCTGCTACTTTTGCCTTTTCTGCCTTATATTTTTCTTCTGCCTGAACCTTTGCTCCTTTAGCCTGCTCTAATTGCAATTTAAGTGCTCTTGCTCTTGCTTGCGCATCTTCTGCGTTCTTTTGTTTTATAGCGGCAGCTGTTTTTTGCTCTTCTGTTACTTCCTCACCAAGAGATTGTAGGTATAAACTAGCTTCTTGTGCAGCTAGACTTGTAGACTTGGCGCTATTTTCTGCTTGCACTAATTGCTTGTCAATGTTGCTTATTGTCTCAGTTTCCTTAGAAACAGCAGAAGCCAATCCATTTGCAGCGCTTTGTTCAAACATTAACTTCATATTCTGTTCTAAATTACTATCTATCTTTCCATACCCAAGAACCAATTCCGAGGCTTTAGCTATCTCTTCTTCGGTTGCACCTTGTCTTTTCATAAACTCAGCCATGTTGTCACTAGTCTCTTGCAAATATTTATCCATATCCTGTTTGTAAAGATCTTCCGCTTCTTGAATTTCCTTAGCTTGCTCTTCTTTTTCTTCTGGGGTTCTTAAATCTTTTTCAAGATCTATTTTATTCATACAATTCCTGTACTGAGCATACTCATTTGGCAAATGACTATTTAGATCGGAAATTTCGTCAGCTTTTGCGCTAAAACTGAACGCCAAAAGCAAACCAAAAAGATAAGAATATTATTACATACTAAGCTCAACTTAATTAATTTAAATTTAATCTATTATATTTTATTTAGCCTGTAATTTCTATTATTCCTGTGCATATCAATAAATTAAAAAATACATGCATTACATAAAGTCCACAAAAAAAGCCTCTATTATTTACAAGAGGCTTTAATTTTAAAAACAAATTCTCTACTTTATTTTTTTATTTGGGCTGCCTTCTTAGCCTGTATGGCTTTTAACCTAGCCTCTCGTTTTACCTTAATAGCCTCTAACCTTTCAAGCCTTCTGGCTTTCATTTTTTCTCTAAGAGATGTTAGCTTTTCTTTTTTAGTTTTTAGTTCTTCTCTATCTTTGTTATGCTCATGTTTATTTACAGATTTTTTCATGTGATGTTTGTGTTTGTGCATGTGCTTATGCCCTGGACGCTTATCTTTTTCATGAATTTCTTTACTATGAACCTTATGACCATTATGACCTATGCCTTTTTTGTGATCTTCAATTCTTTTTTTATGAATAGTGATTCTTTTTTCTAAAATTGCAATTCTCTTTTCATGGTCTTTGATTCTTTCTTCATCAGACTTGCCAGAATCTACGTAATGATGTGGATGTGTTTTTCTATGAAGTCTATGCCAGTGTTTTTTAAAATGTTTCTTTTTGTGCTTTTTCTTCCAGTGTTTATGGCCATGCTTATTTTTTGAATGATCCATTTCTTCAATTGACGCATCTTCTTCTTTTTGAACAGCAACCGCAGTTTCTTTAGTTAACGTTGCAGACTTTGCCATAGTAGCTGATGATGCTGATTTTTGCATAGTAGAAAGAGCTGTTTTAGACTCTAGTAATGTTTCTGCCATAGCATTAGAACCGCCAAATAAGATTGCGCCACTTGTTAATACATATAGTAATTTTCTCATAGTTATACCTCTTTATTGTTATTTTAGAACATAATTGACAAAAACGTGCCAATAAGTTAATACTCTCATTTTTTAACCGCAAAAGCAAAGAAGCTTTAACCTTTTGCGGCTTTGTTTAGCTCTAGTGTTGTTTCTTTGCAACGTCCTCCCAAACCATCTGTTCTTTTTTTAACGTTAAGACCTTAAAAATAGATATTGACTATATTGCCGTTTGTTGTTATAATTTTTTGCTTACGAATAAAAAACAAAACTCATGACGCGAAAACGCTAGATACACCTTCTAATTAGGCACCTATTTTTATAAAAATAGGTCTTTCATCTTATTGCTTTATTTATAAAATATTATGAAAAGCACTAAATTACAAACACTACTATTAATCATAAATATTTATAAAAATCATGGAATCAGTATTTAATATCATTGGACTCATAGAAGATTTCTACTGGAGTTACATTGGCTGGGCTTTAATAACCGGAGCCGGACTATACTTAACAATAATATCAAGAGGGTTACAGTTTAGAGCCTTATTTAACTTTAAGAAAAACATCAAAGAGATTTATAACGCTGGTAACAATGCAGAAAATGATGGTATTCATCCTTTTAAATTATATTTTGCTTCTGTTGGCGGGATGGTTGGCCTTGGCAATATAGTTTTTATTAGTATGGCACTAATGATTGGCGGGCCTGGTAGTATTTTCTGGACAACAATCGCCTCACTTAGCGGAATGCTACTAAAATATTCTGAGATTTACCTTGGAGTAAAATACAGAATTAAAAACGAAAATAATGGCTTTAACGGGGGACCAATGTACTTCCTGCAAAAAGCTTTCAAACCAAAAGTTTTTGCGTATGTTTTTGCCTTTCTTCTTTGCCTGTATGGGGTTGAGATATCAAACTTTGTAATAATTGTCGACAGAGTTCAGCATAGTTTTGAAATTAATAGACTAGTCATTATTTTATGCTTGCTTGTTTTGGTTATCTACTCAGCTATTGGCGGTGTAGAGCGCCTTGCAAATATATGCTCGGTCATTATGCCAGTATTTATGATTGGTTATATTATTTTTGCTGTATACATAATTGCTTGTAATGCTGATATGCTACCATCATTCTTCAAAACCGTACTAGTTTCTGCTTTTACTGGGCAAGCACAAATTGGCGGCTTTGCAGGCAGCACAATGATTTTGGCAGCTTATATGGGGATTTCCAAAGGAGTATATTCTGGCGATATTGGTATTGGTTATGACTCAATTGTGCAAAGCGAAACAAGAATAGTGAATCCAAAAACACAGGCAACATTGGCGATTTACGCGCTCTTCACCGATACCCTGATTTGTATCTTGACCAATACTATGCTAGGTGTTACTGGAGCTTGGCACATTTTAAACAAATTAGAACCGTCAGATATTGTTGCATCAACTTTATCTAATTATGTTCCATATTCTGATATATTCATGACGCTTTTACTGTTTTTTGCGGGCTACACAACAATTATAGCATATTTAGCTGCGGGCACAAAGTGTGCCGAATTTATCAACAAAAAGCATGGAAAAAAAATATATTTATTATATTCTATTATAGCTTTTGTATTATTCTGTAATTTTTCTCAAAAGAATGTTATGCTAATAATGAGTACCTTGAGTGGGTTTTTAGTTCTGCTTAACGTATCTGCAATTTTAAAACTAAGGAAAGATATAGATTTTGATTAGAAAAAGGAGTTGTCGTTAGGATATAAAAAACAAAAACCAGAGAGAGATTGAAATGAAAAAGATTATATTAACAACAGTTCTAGCTTTAGCAGTTATCGGTGGTGGTGGCTGGATATATAAAGCTAATGAATTTGAAACAACGATTCAAGAAAAATTATTTCCAGAAATTGAGTCAAAAGATTATATCACGACTGATCTTAGCAAGGCTGTTATAAATAAATATCAATTTAAGGTGACTTTCGCGGACATCAGCCTTGACCTAACAAAAATCCCTACTTATGAAAAATTAACGCCTACACAGGCTGTGGCCTTTAGGGGCGCACATGATGACATGACTAACATTTTTTC
>JAHDBQ010000064.1 GCA_020630305.1 Alphaproteobacteria bacterium
TTTCTAAAGCCTTTTCTGTGAGCTGCTCATCAATATCATAAACAGCTTCTATTAATTTTACGCTCAGTTCTAAAACCTCAGTAAACTCCACCTTGGCAGATTCTTTAAAAACACTACCGGTTATAAAACCAGCAAGATAGTTCTTCAATAAATAATATAATATTTGAGAATTTTCTTCCACTCCATCTTGAATTTCATCTGCGCCACGGTTGAGTTGGGAAAATACATAATTCACTCTGCCCATGACATTTAGTTGATTTATATATTTTATGTGTTCAACAATATTATTATTTGCCCCATGCTCAGTCAGAACCTTAACTATTCCTGGCTTTTGTGTATGAACAGCTAAATCTAGCGAATCAACTGAAAATGCATATGCATTAACTCGGTGCACATAATTGATATCTGCGCCGTCATCTATTAGTTCAGCGGCCCTTGCAGGGTCACCCTCATGCACTGCTCTAATTAATTGAATATTTAACTCAGCAATTTTATCTTCTGTTTTATTTGCTTTATCTTTAGACACAATCCTCTCCAGTTTATAATTAATTGAAATATTATGTGTTGTATTCTATCCTGCAAAAAAATGCACCCCCTTCCTTTTAAAAATGACATATTTTATATAAACACGGTCACATCTGCAGTAAATTACCATGAGCTTGATGGTGTTTATACAAAATAATTTATGATTTAGATATTATATTTTTTCTCTTAAATGCTTATCCATTAAAGGGGAAAAATGTAATTAGATCAATCATAAAAGATAAAGTTCCAAATGCCGTCAAGCTCATGGTAATTTACTATATACAAAATATCCCATAAAAAAAGCTCTGCGCTATCAAGCGGAAGGCATATATAGCAATCTACTATAGTAAACCATCACGCCTAAAAATGCACAGAGCTAACTAATTAGTTCCTTTATTTAAAAATAAAAGCCTTATTTAGCTTTCTTTTTATCAGCTCCTTCTTCAAGAACTGCGCCAAGAATATCACCGATGCTTGCGCCGCTATCAGTAGAACCATATTCTTTAATCGCTTTCTCGTGAGCTTCTTTTTCTAGAGCTTTTACAGAAAGATTAACTCTGCCTGCTTTATCGATAGAGATAACTTTTGCATCGACCCTATCGCCTTCAGCAAATCTATCGATTTTTTGCTCTGATCTTTCAGCCGCTAGATCAATTTTCTTAATAAAGCCAGTTGCTTTATCATCAAGATTAACTTCAATTCCATCGTTAGTAGCGCCGATAACTACACAAGTTACAACCATGTTTTTCTTGTATAGATTTGCAGTTTCACCATATGGGCTGTCTGTTAATTGCTTGATACCAAGAGCTACTCTGTCTTTGTCGATATCGATATTTAGAACCTTACACTCAACTTCATCACCTTTCTTGTAATTAGCTAGAAGCGTAGCGCCTGAACCTTCCCAAGAAATATCAGACTCGTGAATCATACCGTCAGTATTTTCACCAAGAGCAATAAACATACCGAAATCAGTGATGTTTCTGATTGGAGCCTTGATTGTGCTACCAACTGGATTATCTTCAGAGAATTTAATCAGTGGGTTGTCATAACATTGCTTGATGCTTAGCGAGATTCTATGCTTGTCTTTGTCAACATCTAGAACAACAAAGTCAACTTCCTGACCAATGCTCAGTAGCTTCTTAGGATTCTGGTTAGTCTTACCCCAAGCAATTTCTGAAGTATGAACAAGACCTTCAATTCCGTCTTTAAGCTCAATAAACACACCGTAATCTGCTATGTTAGTAATCTTACCTTTCATCTTCTTGCCCGATGGGAACTCTTCAGAAATACTATCCCAAGGGTTAGCGTCAAGCTGCTTCATACCCAGAGAAATTCTCTTTGTATCTTCGTTAAATTTAATAACCATAACTTTCACTTCCTGGCCAAATGTCAGCACCTCTGATGGGTGATTAATTCTGCTCCAAGAAATATCTGTAACGTGTAGTAGTCCATCTAAGCTACCAAGATCAACGAATGCACCGTAATCAGTGATGTTCTTAACAACACCGTCTAAAACGTCGCCTTCTTTAATCTTAGCTAGCATTTCTTCTCTAGCTTCAGAGCGTGACTCTTCTAGAATCGCTTTTCTTGAAACCACAATATTGCCAAGTTTTTTATCCATTTTCAGGATCTGGAATGGCTGCTCGATATCCATAATGCTTGTTGGATCCTTAATAGGTCTAACATCTGCTTGGCTACCAGGCAAGAACGCTACAACGCCGCCAATATCAACAGTAAAGCCACCTTTAACTCTACCAAAAATAGTACCTTTGATGTGCTCGCCATCTTCAAACATTTTCTCAAGCTTAATCCAAGATTCCTCGCGGATAGCTTTTTCGCGGCTAAGTACTGTGCCTCTTCTACCTTCAACTCTTTCAACGTAAACATCAACAATATCACCAACTTTTGGCAATTCTTGATCCTTTAATATTTGGAACTCACTTACAGCAATTCTGCCTTCGTTTTTTAGTCCAACATCAACAACAATAATGTCTGAATTTGCTTCTACTACCTGCCCTTTAACAACAGAACCTTCTTTGATGCTTGCAGTTTGCACTTTTTCAAGCATTGCAGAGAAATCTTCTGTAGATGGAGTAACGTCAGCTAGCTGAGGGATAAATCTTTTTTTTGCGATCATAATATATAAATAGTAACTAAATTCATGCCTGATCTAGTTTGTAATAAATAAATTAAAAAGTTTAAGCTACTGGCACGAAAATTCTTTTTTACAAAGAAATTTAGCAACTCAAACATAAACAACATTTCACAAAGTAGCTATTTTACTTTGATTCTATGTAGTTTTTGATTTCCTGAATTATTTGTTCTGGAGTCATCTTGCTTGTATCTATAATAAAAGCATCAGATGCAGCCCTTAGAGGCGCTACGCTCCTTGAGTAATCTCGTTCATCACGAGCTTTTAGCAAATCTAAAACTTCGCTTAGCATACACTGCTTTCCTTCAGAAATCAACTGTTTATATCGTCTTTCTGCGCGAACTTCAACATCTGCAGTTATATATAACTTAAGGTCAGCCTTGCGGGCTATCACAGTGCCAATATCACGCCCTTCCATGATTATGCGCTTCGAGCCCCGCATCTTTTCTTTCAAATATTCACTCAAGATAGTTCTCACCTCGGGCAAAACAGAAATTTTTGAGGCAAACTCGCCTATTTCCTCGCGGTTTAAATCTATGCCCGCAATTTCTTTTACAATATCTGTATGGCCTGCAAGCTCTATTATTTTGGAAGATTCATCGGCTAAGATGTTATTTTTCAAACAAATATAACTAAGGCCGCGATACACAATGCTGGACTGCACATATTCAAGCGAAAATTCTTCCGCCATCATGCGCGCTATATGCCCCTTGCCAGAAGCCGCAGGACCATCCAGAGCCACTTTAAATTCTTGCGATATGTCGTTTGCCTTAGTTGCAATATTCATTAGTAAAGATAGTTTTTAGTTTGTTGTTTTTAGATAATCATATAGCAAATAATTTAAAAATAAATAAATAAAATTACCCTACGTAATTTAAAGAATATCTAAAAGCTTACTTTTTTGACTTTTGGTGTTTTGCAGCAGACCCTTGTAGTAAGCTTGCTTCATTTTTTTTACCAGTAAGAGATAGGTTGATTTTCAAAGCCATCTTCTATTTCTTATTCAAAACTATCTAATTTTTTCTTCATACCGATTTTTTTCTTAATTTTACCCAGCGGAACTTATAGCATAGGCATCTTTATAACCTGCCACAGCGTACATACAAAATCAATACATTTAGCAACATGACTAATTTTTCCCTTTGTAGCTCCTTCTATTATAGGGATTATAATTATAGTAAATTTACTTAAAGCTTCTTGCCAGTAGCATACCAATAAGATTTGGTGGCAAGCTGCAAGAAATGATCTCTATTTTCTATAATCTCATCGGCAATGTCTTCAAATTCATTGTCTTGATTAAGCATACTTAGTTTTTGCCCTCTAATATACGCAAACACCGCCCCTGCTTTCACCAATGCTGAACTACCGTCCAACCCTCTTCTGATTATAATTTCGCCAATGCCAGATAGCTGGTCTAAGATATATTCTGTTTTATTTTTTTGATCTTGATAATTTTTCATTTAATTTTGCCCTTTTTAAAAATTTCAATAACTTATATTTCCGTGAAAAACTTATCGTAATATAAGTATCATAAGGTTCATATATCACAAATAAATCACCGTAGGTTAATAACTACTAGCGATGTTATATCATATTTATTAAGAAGGGTCAATAGTAGGTAACAAATAATTTATAATTTATTCATATCTTAATAGGAAGAAACGGTAATTAAACTTAATAAACAAATCTAATTTAGCAAGAAGTCAATTTTATTACCAATAATAATATTAGCACTCACTGCTCCTTCAGGGGTTGGATTGAACTCTGTTTGCACCTCAATAAATTTATTCGGTAAGATTAATAGTTTTCTTTGATCTTCTACAGCAGACTTAATAACTTTCTTATCTTTATCAAGAACACGGATACGCACAAGGGGCATATTTTTACTTTTATTAGAATTATTAAATATTTTATAACTAACAATCAAAGTTTTATCATCTTCTGGACTTTTTATTTTTACATCTTGAATAACAAGCTCATCACTAGAGATATTGAATCTTGACTTTATTTCATCAGGAACCAAATTAAATCCCATAAACACCATTAAAGCAATTAATGTAAGAGCGCTTAAAAACTTAAAAGAACTTTTCTTCTCAGGAATAATCGCAGGTAAATTAGAGTTTCTAGGTAGCGGCTTAACCTCCGAAGGAGTTTTGATAACCACCTTTTTGCCCTGCTCTTTTGGCAAGGCCTGAAGCCACACATGCAAGCATTTTGAGCATTTCACCTTCTTACCCTTTTTCCCGATCTGCTCCGGCTTTACTACAAAGCTAGAATTACATTTTGGACATGCAATATACATAAACCTAAACTCTCTTATTTAAACTCTATTTAATTAATCTAATCACAAGTAATATTATATAATATTATCACGCAAGAAACTGCTTGTGATTCGGTCAAAAATATTTATATTTGATATATAACTAAAATCAACTAGATTATATTTATACCTATGCAGAACTATATTACAGCAATTGAAGAGCTTTGGCAAATAAGAGATGAAATAAATACTCAATCTAGTAATTTTAAAGATGCAAAAAAGACCATAGACGAGGTTATAGAGCTTTTGGAGAGTGGCAAAATCTCGGTAGTTGCAAGGCAAGAATCCGACTGGCAGGTCAACGAATGGGTTAAAAAAGCAATATTACTAAATTTCAGAACCTCTGAAATGAAAATATATGATTCAGGAATTATGCGCTGGTATGATAAAGTTGATCCTAAATTTACCGATCTAAACGAAGATGAATTAAAAGAATCTGGGGCAAGAGTAGTACCAGGGGCATTCATAAGAAAAGGCTCCTTCATTGGTAAAGATACTGTGATTATGCCTTCCTTTATAAATATTGGCGCCTATGTCGGCGCTAAAACCTTAATAGACACCTGGACAACAATTGGCTCGTGCGCATATGTTGGCAAAAATTGCCACATATCAGGCGGAGCAGGAATTGGCGGCGTACTAGAGCCACTGCAGGCAAGCCCCGTTATTATTGAAGATAATTGCTTTATAGGGGCGCGCTCAGAGATTGTAGAAGGCGTT
>JAHDBQ010000065.1 GCA_020630305.1 Alphaproteobacteria bacterium
CTGAACGTTCGAAAAAACTACTTGGTCTCCTTCCTCTTCTTGCTCTGCATCTAATGATTTATCGCTTTGATCAATTAGAGGACACACCCAGTAAATCTTCTCACCGTCAGACAGTTTCTTTGCAAGCGATGCAACCAGCTCCTCCCTTTTATTGCTACTCATTACCTTAGTAATAATTGGCAATCTGTTTTTAGGCTTACCGCGTAGCTGCGAAACACCCATATCACCAAATACAGTGAGCGTAAGACTACGCGGAATCGGTGTTGCAGTCATCACTAGCACATCAGGGCTTGAGGCCTTTGCAATCAACCCAAGACGTTGCTCCACGCCGAATCTATGCTGTTCGTCGATTATTATATAACCAAGATCTTTAAATTCAACGCCATCTTGAAAAAGAGCATGGGTACCAATAAGAATATTAATCTCACCGCTCTCAAGTCCAGCCTTGATCTCCCTTCTTTCTTTGATTTTAGTTTTTCCAGTTAAGAGCGCCGACTTTATATTATTTTCCGACAAAGCTTTTTCAAAGAACTGAAAATGCTGCAAACTAAGTAAGTCAGTTGGTGCCATTATGGCAGCTTGCGCCCCGCTACTTACCGCATTTATAATTGTAAGCAAAGCAACCAAGGTCTTACCAGAGCCAACGTCACCTTGTAGCATACGCATCATCTGATCTGGCGATTGCTGCTCCTGCTCGATCTCCTTTATCGCCTCACCCTGCGCATCCGTTAATTCAAAACCAAGATGGTCCAATATTTGATTCTTAGTTAAAGAATTCACCTGAAACGACCTACCCTTATCTTTGACATGATTTGCCTTTTTTAGTTCTTGCTCCGCAAATTGATGAAATAGCTCCTTAGTTGCAAGCAACTCACGTGAGTCAGCCTTATCTCTTTGCAAAGCGGAATGATCTGGCGTAGCTCCTACCATGTGCAACTTTTTGATCTCTTGCAAAAGAGAATTAATGTATAGCGGCTCATTTTGGAAAATATTCTTTGCATCCAAAGCAGCTCCCTTCTCTGCCCCAGCACCCGTTTTCTGAGCAAAAAGCAACTGCCTTGCTTTAAGAGCAGTTTCGAAACAATTTATTCCAGTGATTATATAACTATAAAGCTGTTTATTAGTCAGGCCATAAGTTAGCGGATATATAGGTTCCACCTGGTTCATCAATTCTTTTTTGAATATAAAGTCAGGGTGCGTAATTTGCCACATGCCGTCAAAGCGCTGAATCCTCCCTACTACAACGCACTTAGCGCCAATTTTAAGCTTACTAAAAATAAAGGGTGGTATCTTGTTAAAGAACACAAGCATCAGTTCCCCGCTTTTATTTGAAGTATATATCCTAGTCGGAGAGCGCCTATTTGTTGATTGCTGGATGTCGCCAACTTCAACTTCAACCTGAACTAAATCATCATTCTGGAAGTTGGCGAAATTAGATGTTGTATCTATTACATTATAAGAAACTGGAGAGTAAAATAATAAATCACGCAAATTATTTACACCAATGCGCGCTAAAGCTTTAAGCGCGGTTTCCTTCATTGGGATCAGGGATTTAACTGGCTGAAATAATATATTATACATAAACTTAGATTTAATTGGCTTCATCTGTATCGTTATCTAGCTTATATTAATACACTGACTCCTCTCGCGCAACTAAATTTTTTAATGATCTATATTTTAAAATGAGTTTACAATATTCTATTAAACCACTTAAGAAACTACAGAGTTTTCTCCATTTGTTTGAACGAAGCTATGTTTAGCGTCCAGCATTATTTCAAGGCCGTTATTGTCAGTCATCAAAACCGTAATGCCTTGCTCATTATTATTATACAAGGTTCCATCATCCACAATTTTGTTGTCAGTAGGATGATCGCCAATAAAATCAGACAAAACCTTGTCCCAATCAGCAGTTTTCATTCCGCCGAATTTTGGCTCATAGTCAAAGCTATCCTCCGAAGGCCATTCACTCTCCGCCCAAGAAAAACTCTCAAAGTCTGAATGACTTTTTTCCTCCTTGCTAATTAGCGAAGATTTAATTTTAAAGATAATATTCTTGCACCTTTCCTTAATTTTTTCTTTAAAGTTTTTAAACCCGTTCATAACCACCTCCATTTGCGCTTAGTCTAGAGTTTAATTATACGACAAAATACCATAAAGTAAATAAATATTTACAAATAGTGTTATAAATACCACCTAAGAGCTTATATTTTATAATAAAAATATATAATTGCTGGAAATCTAACGGATATTTTTTCACTTATCATACAATTATATGCTTCTAATAATTCAAAGAACGTGATACAATATTTGAGTCTTAAAATTAGAAGGGATTTACTACAAATATGTTGTTACTTGAAATAATGAAAAATCAGAATCTATTAAATACCATACATTTTGTTGGTATTGGCGGGATAGGAATGAGTGGAATTGCAGAGATTATGCATAATCTTGGTTATAAAATTCAAGGCTCAGACTTGTCTGAGAATAGCAATACAAAAAGATTGCTTGAGAAAGGCGTTAAGATTATTCAGGGGCATGATGCTGCAAATATAGAGAATGCATCTTATGTTGTTATTTCTTCAGCTATTAAAGAAAGCAACCCGGAGCTAGTTGCTTCAAAAGAAAAACAAATACCTATTATCACCAGAGCAGAAATGCTTGCAGAGCTGATGCGCCTGAAATGTTCGATTGCAATTTCTGGTTCGCACGGCAAAACTACAACTACCTCCTTAGTTGCCTGCCTATTTGAAGCAGCAGATCTTGACCCTACAGTTATCAATGGTGGTATTATAAATAATAAAAGCACGAATGCGTATCTTGGAGCTGGAGATTACTTGATAGCAGAAGCTGACGAGTCCGATGCCACCTTCATCAAGATTCCATCAACTATCGGGGTTATTACTAATATAGACCCTGAGCATATGGATTATTATAATAATTTCGAAAGTCTGATTGGCGCCTTTGAAGATTTCTTAGGAAATCTGCCATTTTATGGATTCGGGGTTGCCTGCATAGACCACCCTGTGGTGAGGGATATCGTAAGCAGATTCACAAAAAGGCGCGTAATAAGCTATGGAATAGATTCCGAGGATGCAAATATCAGAGCATTTAATATTAAATCTGATATTTCCTCTTCAACATTCGATATAAAAATACAATTACCAAACTCCAGTAGTAGTGCGGTGATTGATAATATTACAATCCCAATTCCAGGCAAGCATAATGTCTTGAACTCTCTGGCAGCTCTTGCTATTGCAGTTGAGCTTGGTTTTGGACTTAAAGTTATCAAAGATGGATTTAAAAATTTCCAAGGGGTAAAAAGACGCTTTACTAAAGTTTGCGAATATAACGGCGCCGAGGTGATTGACGACTATGCTCACCATCCGGTGGAAATCAATGCCACACTTGCTGCCGCAAGAAGCATTGCAAATGCCAAAAACTCAAGAGTAATAGCCGTATTTCAGCCGCACAGATATTCAAGATTAAAGGATTTGTTTGATGATTTTTCAGCTTCATTTAAAGACGCAGATATGGTTTATATAATGGATGTATTTGCAGCTGGAGAAGAAAAAATCGAAGATTATGACGCGAAAAAATTAGTAGCAAAAATCAGTAGCCTAGGAAGCAAAGCTAATTATCTAGCAAGCGAGGATAACATGAAAGATTTAGTTGCTGATAATGCAAAGCAAGGTGATCTGTTCATAATGATGGGAGCGGGTAGCATTAGCAAATGGGCAAATGAATTAACAGAAAAATTAGAAATTAGAGAGTAAGGATGATTCTACCTTCAGTTCGCGGAAAATATAAAGAAGCTTATAATATCGCACATTTAACGTGGTTTAAAGTTGGCGGCAATGCTGACGTACTATACAAACCATCAGACGAAGCGGATCTTGTTGATTTCTTAAAGCAAAATAATGAAAAACATCCGGTAATGGTTCTAGGTGCTGGTTCTAATATGATTATACGCGATGGTGGCATTGAAGGCTTTGTAGTAAAGCTTGGCGGCGCTTTTAATGACATTACTATTACAGATGACGAAGTAATCGCTGGCGCTGGTTGCCTAAATTTTAATTTAGCAAAAATGGCGCAGCAAAATAATATATCTGGATTTGAATTTTTGGTTGGCATACCTGGTACAATTGGCGGCGGGGTAGCTATGAATGCAGGGGCTTACGGCTCTGAATTTAAAGATATAGTCAAAGATATATATGCCCTTGATAGCAAAGGAGGTCAGCATAAAATCAACGCAAGTGATGCAGGTTTTTCTTACCGAAAAAATAGCCTGTCAAAAGATTTAATTTTCACCAAAGCCACGTTTTACAAGAAAGCTGGC
Organism: Alphaproteobacteria bacterium; assembly: GCA_020630305.1. GTDB lineage: Bacteria > Pseudomonadota > Alphaproteobacteria > Rickettsiales > Rickettsiaceae > Megaera_A. The sequence goes on from JAHDBQ010000065.1 coordinate 4,337, forward strand.
ACCTCTAAAGAAATCGCAGAAAAAATGCAGCATATCTCAGAAAGCAGAGCTAAAACTCAGCCAATCACAGAAAAAACTGGCGGTAGTACTTTTGCAAACCCAGATGTAAATAAGGCATGGCAGCTAATAGATAATGCAGGAATGCGCGGCGCAAAAATTGGTGGCGCTTCAATGTCTGAACTACATTGCAATTTTATGATTAATGATGGGTCAGCCACTGCCTTAGATATGGAACAGCTTGGCGAAGAAGTTCGCAAGAAGGTAAAGGATCATTCTGGTATCGATTTACACTGGGAGATTAAGCTTATTGGCAAGAAAAAAATAATAAAGAATAATTATACCTTAGGTGTATAGTAAATTACCATGAATTTAACGTCAACATAAATTTATAGATAGATCAGTAGTCATAATTAAGAGGCATAAGACCAAGAAAACTAAGTCATTGGCTAGCTAGTCCCGAAATATCATGCACCTTATTAGCATGTATACTCGATAAAGGCTTTTTGAAAGTCATAAGGTTATGTTACTAATTCTACTTTTTGCTACAGAATCGATCCTTAAACACTTTTATTAGATACACTATTGGTAATCTGAATACTGGATAACCCCTTCAAAAACAACTTGCTTACACCGCAACTACCTGTTGTAAATTTACCTTGAATTATTTTTTTATATACTATTTTTTTATAATCAATATATGTTTAATAGTAATTTAATTAGAGTTTTGGTAACATTATATCTGTAATAATAACTAATTCAAAGGTATTTAATATGGGATTATTTGATAAAATTAAACAAGCTGCAGTTAAAAGAGTTACTAATGCCTTAAAAGGCAATAGAACTAGGTCAGATGCATTACACACTCTGGATAGTAGGACTCCAAATAAACTGACCACCCCCCCTCCTCTACCATATAAACCTGTTGAAAAGAGAGTAGAAAAACAAATGACAGTTCAGCAAGCTATCGAAAGTAGGTATAAAGAACTAGATAAAAATGTTGATTTAACTCCTGCAAGTAAATTCCAGGGTACTGCGCGTCATACTCAGGCGCATCACAATAAATATACAGATTCTAAAGAAATTACATGCAAGCAAAGTTTAAAAATGGCATATAAATATGTTAAAGAACAAACCAAAGAAAAAAGCACTGACAAGGAAAAAGATGCGCTAAGAACAGCAAAAAATTCATTAACACAAGAGTTTAATTCAAGAGGACGGAGTAATTCTTACATCTAAAGCTGGGCCAACAAACACTCCAAACAATAAATCTAAGC
>JAHDBQ010000066.1 GCA_020630305.1 Alphaproteobacteria bacterium
ACGTATTATTACAGCTATGATGATCATCAGCTTGATGTTGAGCGATTGCGCTCTGATAACATTAATTTAAGTTTGCTACGCCAGGCGTTGCTCAAGAAAAAAGCTAAGTTTGCTTATCAGCCGATCATTGACCGCCAAAGTGGTAGAGTTGAATATCATGAATGTCTGCTTAGAGTGCAGGATAAAGATGGCAATTTTGTGTCTGTGGGTCCTATGATAAGAGATGCTGAAAATAAGGGGTTAATTCATGTGGTAGACTGGACAGTAATGCAGATGGTGGTTGCAGAACTTGTTGCTGATCCTAATTTGAAACTTTCTGTGAATATATCAAATCTTGGGGTTCTTAATAAAAGATTATTGCAAAAAATTCAAGGTTTGCTTAAAAAAAGCGAAGTGGCAAAGAGGTTGATTATAGAAATTACAGAAACTTCGCTAAATGTAGATTTTGTCAATACAAAAAAATTTATTGATAGCTTGCATAAATTTGGTTGTAAATTTGCGCTGGATGATTTTGGATCTGGATTTACTTCATTCAAGCAGCTGATGAACCTTCCAATTGATATAATTAAGATTGACGGAAGCTACATCAGGGAAGTTTTAAACGACAAGCATAGTGAATTTTTTGTTGAATCTTTGGTCCGTCTTGCTGATGAGCTAGGAATTAAAACCGTGGCTGAATTTGTCGAGAATGGTCAAATTGCTAAATTCTTGATAGATATAAAAGTCTCTGGTATGCAAGGTAATTTCTTTCTTCCAGCTTCTGAAAAAAGAGTTGACGGCTAGCGCGGTTCGCTCCTAATGGTATTTTGAATTTTTATGATGCAACTTGGTTGTTAGTCTTTCTCGAGCTAAGAATTTTTGTTAATTATTTGAAATTACAGATAAATCTGATATAATATAAATATTCAATGGCGCAATGGGTGTGATTGGATGAACAAAGTGAGTAGTTCGAGATTAAATCATTGTATTATCATGGGGAAGGCAATGAACGTTTTTGATAAAATAAAATGCATGGCTTACAAGGTGCAATATTTTTTTACAGGGGAGCTTCCATCTATGAATCAAAGTGCATATTATGGTCATATTAAATCTATTGAATTCATTCTTGATAAGGGCGTGGGTGTTGATGCTCCTGATGATGATGTTTTTACGCCGCTTTATATAGCAGCATCAAATAATAAAATAGAAATGGTGAAATTTCTATTAAGTCGCGGAGCTGATCCTGATATTAAATGTGTTGAATTCGATGGGGATATTGGTTTTACAGCTCTTGATGTGGCGATAGAGAAAAAAAATGTTGAAATATGCGGTATACTGATAGAGGCAGGAGCTACTTTTGAGTATCTGGATATGAATGGGCAAACACCCCTTACGCAAGCAGTTTTGAAGAATAATTTACATATTGTGAATTTGTTGCTTGATAATGGTGCTAATCTGAATCAGATAAATAGGTTTGGTAAAACAGCGCTACAAATAGCCAAAAATCATGAGTTTCTAGAGATGCTGGATTTTATCAATAATTACCATTCTGAGAAGGTTTCTGGTAGAAATTGTATTATATCCGAAGACGGAGATATTGAACAACTAGGTGAGTATGAATTTCAGGGTGGATAGAAATAATACAGGTGTAGCGTCAATTTGCGATGTAGATCTTTTTTAGATTAGTTAGATATTCCTTTACAAAATGGGCTTTTTGTGTATTATTACAACTCACAAACAGAAAAACACAATTTAATATCTGCTTATGACTTTAATGAAAATCTTCACAGCACCTGATTCTATTCTTACCAAAAAGGCTGCAGAAGTTGAAGTTGTTGACAAATCTATTCAAAAACTTATGAATGATATGTTAGAGACGATGTATCATGATGAAGGAATAGGTTTGGCCGCTAATCAGGTTGGTGTCCTTAAAAAAGTTATAGTGCTTGATCTGCAAGATGAGGATCCAGAAAGTAAAAAGCTATATCCGCTATTTATGGCAAATCCTGAGATATTAGAACTCTCAGATGAGCTTGTAGAGGCAGAAGAAGGGTGCCTTTCTTTACCTGAGCAAAGGATTACACTTGCTCGCCCTGAAAAAATTAAAGTGCAATATATTGATTATTATAACAAAAAGCAAGAGCTCAAAACTGGTGGTTGGCTAGCAAGAGCTATTCAGCATGAAATGGATCATCTTGATGGTAAGTTATTGATTGATCATGTTTCTAAGCTTAAAAAAGATGTTTATTTGCGCAAATTAAAACGACTTAAAAAACAAAATTCATAGATGAATATAATATTTATGGGAACTCCAGATTTTGCGGTTCCTGCTTTAAATAGCCTAATTAACTCTGAAAGGAATAACGTTAAAGCGGTTTTTACAAGAGAGCCAAAGCCGAAGGGGCGTGGTATGAAACTGCAAAAATCTCCTATTCACGAGCTTGCTGAAGCAAATAATATTGATGTTCATACACCAAAGACATTAAAAGGAGAAGGGCCTTTAGATACAATAAATTCTATTGAGGCTGACATTATTGTGGTAGTTGCCTATGGTTTTATAGTTCCGGCCAAAATCCTAGAAGCGAAGAAATATGGCTGCCTTAATATCCATCCATCTGATTTGCCAAGATATAGAGGAGCAGCCCCCTTGCAGCGCACTATTATCAATGGTGACAAGAAAAGCGCTGTATGTATTATGCAAATGGATGAAGGCATGGATACAGGCGACGTCTTGTTAAAAGAAGTTTTTGATTTAGAAGAGAGAATGTCTTTGCAAAATCTACATGATAAATGCGCTAAAATGGGAGGAGATATGCTTCTTGAGGTTCTTGGTAATATTGATTCTTTGGAGCCTAAAAAACAAGCATCTTCTGGCGTAACTCATGCAAGTAAACTGAGAAAAGAAGAGTCGGTGATTGAGTGGAGCAGAGGGGCGCAAGAAATTGATTGCCAGATCAGAGGGATGTTGCCATGGCCTGGGGCAAGTTTTGAGCATAAAGGCAAGATGATTAAAATCATAGAGGCAATTCCAACGGAAAATCTGCATCAATATGAAGCTGGAACCGTAATGAATGATCATTTTGAAATTGCATGCGGCTCAGGTACTCTGTGTTTGCAAATTATCAAACCGGAAGGCAAAGGGAAAATGAATGCTTCTGACTATTTAAAGGGTGTTTAGATTCTTTAGTTAAGATTCTCAAAATCTGTAAAATTACTCTCCTTCTGAGCTTGAGTAGATTATATCTGAATGTTGATCAGATGAATAATCTGACGAGTCCGAAGAATATGATACTTCATCAATTTTGTGCAAGTCCACAAATTGTATAAATAAATCATACTTATTTATAGCCCTTGTAAGTAGTAGCCCAGAGCTGCAATCTTCTGCCGATTGTTTTATAAACTTTGTAAGGTGCTCGGCATTTTCGCATGCATATTTAAAATCCTTATTGTTAAGTTCAACAAGCGAATACCATTTTGTAGTTTTAAGTAGCTTAAAAAAATGTTTTTGATTCTCTAAAACTAGGTCAAATCTGAAATCGCTTAGTTCGAGCAAAACATATTGATGGCATAGATTTTCTTTTAACGCTTTTTGAAAAAGTTCATTATTATCGATAATGTTTTTTCTTACTAGTCGTGATTGGATTTCTTTTAGTTTCATATTGCCACCTCCCCAAATGTTATATGATTTTTAATTACTATTATAGTTGTTAAAGTTAATAAGCGTCAATAGTTTAGGGTGGTATAGATGTTCAGAAATAAATGATAGTTGTAAAAAATCAAATTCTTGAGTTTGTTTAATAATATGGTGGCTGCAGGTATGCTTTAGTATTTTAGAAGAAATTTTAAGAAAAATGTTGTTATTTTTTAGATACTCAGTTAAAATATCTGATAGATTTAGTACGATATTTGGAGAATTTATGTTTAAAGAAAGTAAGATGTTAATTTTATTGATATGCGCAATAATAGTTTCTGGTTGCAGTGAAAGTAATTCAGAGATAGTAGAGGCGGATTTATATATCAAGGATCACAAATTTTCTCCAGAGATTCTTGAGCTGCCAGAAGGTAAAAAGATTAGACTGACTGTTCATAATCAGGACGAAACTATTGAAGAGTTTGAAAGTATTGACCTTAAAAGAGAAAAGATTGTTCATGGTAATTCGAATGCAAGAATTATACTTGCTCCATTAAAGCCAGGAGAATATAAGTTTTTCGGTGAGTTTCATGAGGATACTGCTAAGGGGAAGATAGTTGTTAAAAAAGAGATAAAAGAAGAATCTGGGGCAGAAGGTACAAATACGCAGGAAATAATTAAGCAAGAAGATGCTGAAAAAGAAAGGAAAGAGGCGCAATAGATAGATGTTGAAATTAGCAATATTTGTTTTCAGGGAAGGGCTAGAGATTGCATTGTTGCTTGGCATAATAATGGCAGTTACTAAGCCTATCAAAAACTCAAGGGGCTATGTAATTTTAGGAGCGATGCTTGGAGTAGTGTTTGCAGCTGTTTTTGCTATTGGCACAAGAGAAATTGCAAAGAGTTATGGAGGCGTAGGAGACGAATTATTCAATTCTGCGGTTATAATGCTTACATCAATTATGATTAGCTGGACAGTTGTCTGGATGCAAGGCCATACTAAAAAAATGAAGCAAGATCTTGGTGATTTATCAGATAAGATTATATCTGGCTCAGCAAGTGGATTAATGCTGATTTTTATGGTTTCTATGTCAATTCTTCGTGAAGGAAGCGAGATAATTCTTTATGTATACAGCGCGGCCTCTTTAGGTGAATTAGTAGCTAAGGACTATATAATAGGGCTTGGAACTGGTGGGGGGCTTGGCCTTCTAACTGGAACTTTGTTTTATATGGGTTTAATAAGATATGCTGGGAAATATATTTTTAAAGTATCGTCTGTGTTGCTAACATTAATTGCTGCGGGGCTGGCTGCACAGAGCGCTGGACTGATGACTTCTGCGGGTATTATTGAGCTATACACAGATATAATCTGGGATATCTCGCACATAGTTGACAATAACAGCGTCACCGGAAAGCTTCTAAATGCTACTACAGGCTATGATTCAAGGCCAAATGGGTTGCAAATTATCTTTTATGTTCTTAGTATTGTGTTTACCTATAGTATGATTAAGATCCGAAAAAAATTGCATTCTAAAGATAAATAATTGTTATAGAGGTGGGAGAAATTAGACATGATAAAATTCTTAGCTGAATTTGGGCCATTAATAGCTTTTTTTGTTGGATATCGCATGGGTGATATTTTACTTGCAACACTATATATGCTTATAGCCTCTGCTGTGGGCATGAGTGTAATGTTCTTAAAAGAAAAGAAAATCAGCAAGGTGAATTTAATCTCCACTGCCCTTTTGCTAGTTTCTGGTAGTTTGACTTTGCTCAGCGGCAATGGTGTATTTATTAAAATGAAACCAACAATATTGTACATAATTTTTGCTATTATATTTTTTGTAACTAATCGTAAATGGAGCCCAGCTGTAAAATATGTTCTTGGTCAGACTATTCAGTTAAAAGATGAAGAATGCTGGAGAGTTTTAAATACAAAATTTATGTGGTTCTTTTTGTCGATGGCGCT
>JAHDBQ010000067.1:0-5154 GCA_020630305.1 Alphaproteobacteria bacterium
TGTCTTCAAGCGATTCAAGCTCATCAGCGGGCGTTACTATTGCAGAGTATAAAAAACTTAAAAAAGCGGCAGACGCAGCAGCTGAAGTTGAAAAATTAGAGATGCAAAATTCAGGAGAGTTGCCAGAAGGGCCAGTTAATTCTGACAGAGAATCACCGGAACCTGAAGCAGGGTTTGATTTGGATTCTGAGTCTTATCATACAGCTGAAGAATTCTCTGATGATGAGATAGGCGATATAATTGATGTCACTAACTTGGAAGAAGTGGTAAATGTAGGTGATACAACTCTATCTACACTTGAAGAAGGAGTAGGTCTTTCTACCCAAGCAAACGATATTGCTTAAATGAAAACCGCAAAGCATGTTGCCAATACTACTGTCAATACTGTACTTAATTTTGTTTATTATGGATCCGCTGCGGCAAATGTTGCCGCAGGCGTTGCTGGCCTTGTTACTAGCGGCGCAGGAATGGCGGTAAACGCTTTGGGGACTGGTGTAACTGCGGTAGGAGCTGGTATAACAATAGCTGGAAGCCCGACTCTTGGTTTAGTGGTTGGCGGAATTGGTAGCGCTGTAAAAGCATCAAGTAAAATAGCTTTGGTGCCAATTCACTCAGTTACCAGAACTATTTTCGCGGTTACATATATTGCTAAATTAACTGTTCCCGCCGTTCAGTATTTTATTACTCCAAAAAAACGAGAAGAGGGCCTTGAGGACAAGCTTGAAGCAAACGAAGAAGAATTACAGGAATTAGACACCTCGCTATTTGTAGAAAGCAATCAAGATAATGTTCAAATAGAATTTGATATTGTGGGGCAGGTTGAAGATGTTGCTGCGCTATAAAATGGTGCCGCTAGAAAGAATTGAACTTTCGACCTCATCATTACCAATGATGCGCTCTACCACTGAGCTATAGCGGCAAAATTATTTACGCGAATTCAAAAAATAATTTGCTTGGCTGTATTATTTGCCATATTATGCTAAGCAGGTCAAGCAAAAAATGATTATTATGACAAATATCACCAATCAAAATAAAGAAAAAGAGCAAAAAAAGAAAGAGCAGCTATCATCTGCCTTAAAACGCAACATGCAAAGGCGTAAAATTGCCAAGAAAGCTAGAGATGAAAAATAATATATCTGAACTATATATAGGATTTATGAGTGGCACATCATGTGATGGCATTGATGCATCATTAGTCAAAACTAATGGGAGCGATGATTTTAAGCCATTATATGATTTACATATCCCTTACCCTAGTAAATTAGCTTTGGAGATTAAAAATCTTTGTTCTAATGCAGACAGTCAATTAAACGTTGAGGAGGCAAAGATAGAAAGGAAATTAACGATGCTTCATTCAGACGCTGCCAAAAAAATTATGGAAAAAGCAGGGGTGAGCGCTTCTGAAATTAAAGCAATAGGCTTTCATGGTCAAACTATCTATCACAATCCAAAGCAGGCAATTTCTTTGCAAATTGGCGATGCTTCATTGCTTAGCAGCATGACGGCAATTGATGTTATTTACAATTTTAGGCAAGCAGATATTGAACATGGAGGTCAAGGCGCGCCTCTTGTTCCGATTTTTCATCAGCTATTAGCGCAGCGCTCTAACAAACCCGCTGCTATTATAAATATTGGAGGGGTTGCTAACATTACTTATATTGCAGAAGGTTATTTAGCAGCCTTTGATACTGGCCCTGGCAATGCACTAATAGATGATGCTATGCAAAAATTCTTCGGAAAGAACTACGATGAAGATGGCGCAGTTGCTGCTTTAGGCAATGTCGACATGCAGATAATAAATCAATTTCTAGAGCATGAATATTTTACTAAAGCACCTCCTAAATCCCTTGATCGTAATCAGTTTGACTTTTTAATTAAATTGCTTGATGGATATAATCCACAAGATATTATTGCAAACCTAACCTATGCAACTGCAAATACCATAGTAAGAAGCATAAATTCATTTTCGGAAAAACCTAAATCAGTTTATCTATGTGGAGGAGGAAAAAAAAACAAAACCTTAATAAAATGGATTGCAGAAAATTCATCAGAATCTAACATAGAATTTCATAATAAATTACCTCTTGATATTAATCCCGATTATGTCGAATCTCAGGCTTTTGCATATCTTGCAGCTCGTTTTTTTCAAAAGCTTCCCAGTAGCTTTCCTAGTACTACTGGAGCAGAAAAGGAAGTAATTTGCGGACAAATTCTCAAATCTCAAAAATAACTTACAAGGTAGTGCCCCCTTTAGGCTTTGCGTACTTTAGATAAGATAGCCAGCAAATTTTAGTCTAGTTATACTTGTGAAATTATTAAGATTGTGATTGATTTTTATTGTTGTTTATGCTAAGGTGCGTTATGTTTGTCAAAACTCTTATTAAAAGAAGCATATTAAATATAAATGGATAGTATTATAATTAAAGGTGGAAAGCCATTAATCGGTGAAATAAATATTAGCGGTGCAAAGAATGCATCATTGCCTATTATGGCGGCATCATTGCTGACTTCTAAGACTTTGACTCTTACCAATGCGCCAAAGCTTTCGGATATTAATACTATGAAGGAACTGCTTGGTCATCACGGCGCAAAAATTATCAGCCGAGACAAAAGTGACGGAAGCTGCACATTAGAAATTAGCTCAAGTAATATAACAGATTTGGCCGCTCCTTACGATATCGTAAGAAAAATGAGAGCCTCTATTTGGGTGCTGGGGCCATTGCTTTCCCGCTTTGGTAGCGCAAAAGTTTCCTTCCCTGGCGGATGCACACTAGGTGCTCGTCAAGTTGATTTACACATTGATGCAATGAAGGCAATGGGCGCGAATATTGAAATTGAAGGCGGTTACATTTTCGCAAGTAGCAATGGCAGATTAAAAGGGTGTAACTTTACCTTTGCTAAAAAATCGGTAGGCGCAACTATCAATGCTATATTGGCTGCTGTACTTGCTGATGGAAAATCAGTTTTTTCTGGGTGTGCAATAGAGCCTGAAATAACAGATTTATGCCAATGCCTTGTTAAGATGGGGGCAAATATAGAAAATATTGGCTCATCTGAGATCGTCATAATCGGTGTTGATAAACTAGGTGGCGCTGAACATAGAATCCTGCCAGACAGAATTGAAGCTGGAACTTACATGATTGCAGCCGCAGCTACAAGAGGTGACGTAAAAATAAAAGGCATAGATTACAGTATTTTAACTAATTTAGTTGACCATCTCAAAGCAGCTGGTATAAATATAGAAGGCAATGATGATCACATCAGGGTTAGCCATAAGGGTAAATTAAAGCCGGTTGATATTTCAACTGAGCCTTATCCTGGCTTTGCAACAGATCTACAAGCCCAGTTTATGAGCTTAATGACAATGGCTGATGGGCAGAGCTGCGTTGCTGAGAATATTTTTGAAAATAGATTTATGCATGTTCCTGAGCTATGTAGAATGGGCGCTAAGATTACCGTAGATGGTAATAATGCAGTAATTAATGGTGTTGAAGAATTAAACGGAGCAGAAGTGATGGCAAGCGACTTGCGCGCATCGGCTTCTTTAGTTATTTCGGCGCTGTGTGCTAAAGGCGAAACAAAATTAAACAGGGTTTATCATTTAGATAGAGGCTATCAGGCTATGGAAGAAAAATTATCTAAATGCGGAGCTGACATTAAAAGAGTGACTGCTTAAAAAGCTTGATTTTGAAATATGTGAAGCTTGAGTAATCAATATATAAATTGTTTTTGATTTATGCGCCAAAAATATAATTATAAAAAAACTTTAGGATTAAGCTGGATTGGTGAAGAATAATATAATTGACGGAAAAAAAATTAGCGCAAAAACTTTGAATGACCTAAAAGTTTTAATAGACGATCACAAGCAAATTACAAATACAGCACCAAATCTTGCTATTATCTTAGTTGGCGATGATCCAGCTAGCGCGCTATATGTTCAGAATAAAATCAAAGCTGCGAAGAAGGTTGGCATTCAGGTGGTTTTAAAGAAATTTGTCCCCGACATTACTCAGCAAGAGTTGCTTGAGCAAATTGAGATGGTTAATCAGGATAATGAAATTGATGGCCTGATTGTTCAGCTACCTTTGCCACCACATATAAGTAAGCAAAAAATTATATCCAGTATTGCGCCTGGTAAGGATGTTGACGGCTTTCACCCCATTAACGTTGGAAAATTATATAGCCCGCATGAGCATGATTTTGTACCCTGCACCGCGCTTGGATGTCTTACGCTTTTAAAGTCTTGCATTGATGATTTATCTGGCAAAGATGTGGTTGTTATTGGCCGCTCTAATATTGTTGGTCGTCCATTACTTGCGCTACTAATAAAAGAAGATTGTACGGTAACTATTTGCCATTCCAAGACAAAAGATCTTGCAAAAAAAACCAAACAAGCAGATATCGTGATTGCGGCAGCAGGCAAACCTAGCTTCTTGACTTCTGATTATTTTCATAGTAATTCTATAGTTATTGACGTTGGAATAAATAAAATTGAAAAAGATGGTTTGCAAGCTCTTATTGGCGATGTAGATTTTGATGATGTTTCAAAAAAAGTAAAATATATAACACCAGTTCCTGGCGGAGTTGGCCCTATGACTGTAGCTTATTTACTTGTAAATACCTACAATGCGATGAGGAAAAGAAAAAAATAATTATGTTAGAAAAATATCATATTGATAATTTAAAAGATATAATCGTGGAAGCAGGCAAAAAGGCAGTTGCTGCCAGAAATGCAATTGATTTTGAAGATTATATTGAGCTAAAAGATGATGGCTCGCTTGTAACTGCTGGAGATACGCTGCTGAGTAAATATATTTACAATGCCTTGAGTATCTTAACCCCTGACATTCCTGTTATATGCGAAGAAAGATCAGAGCGTGATATCAGTAACGCAGAGCGCTACTGGCTGGTGGACCCAATTGACAGCACTAAAAGCTATATTGATAATCAAAATAGTTACACAGTGAATATTGGGCTTGTAGAAAATGGCAAGGCTGAATATGGCTTTGTGTATTTGCCTGCGACTGAGCGTTTATATTACACTAATGAAAATAAAGAGCTGGCGATTGAACAGCATGACAGAGTCACATTCCCAAATAAGCATATGCGAATTGGTTATGTAGGGATTATTAGCGAGGCTCCAAACAAAAAAAC
>JAHDBQ010000067.1:5164-5559 GCA_020630305.1 Alphaproteobacteria bacterium
TAGACGAGTTACAGATATTTTTGCAATCTCAAGCTCGGTAAAGTTTTGCCTTATTGCTGAAGAGGCTGGTCATATATATCCGCGCTTTGCAGAAAGCTATGAGTGGGATACTGCTGCTGGCCATGCGGTCTTGAAAGCTGGCGGAGGAAATGTGTTTGACTTTTCTACCAGCAGAGAGCTGGCCTATGGCAAAAAAGATTTTCTAAACTCCAATATTGTTTCTGTAAGAAAGAGGTAGTTTATTTATCTAAAAGGTCAGAGCAGTTAAAGCTAAATTCTTTATACAATATACTGGCCCTAATATTATGGCCATTATATTTTACTTTGCACATAATTGCTGCATATATTGCGCTCTACGAAATAATCAAATCACCTTTTAGCTGGAATAAAACTCC
>JAHDBQ010000068.1 GCA_020630305.1 Alphaproteobacteria bacterium
TTGCGGGTAATCAGTTAAATGAAAAAATAGACGTCTCGAAATATTTAAGCGGGCAAGCAGAGTGTAGCGTAAGTGAGCTATATAAAATCTTGCAAAGAACTTATTCTGGAAGTGTTGCTGCTGAGTTTGACCATATGGAATCCACTCAGGAAAAAGATTGGTTATATGACAAGTTAGAAACAGCAACTGCTAAAAACGCTTTGAGCCCGGAAGAAAAAAAGCAATTACTTCAAGATTTAGTCGAAGTTGAAGGTTTTGAACAATATATACATACAAAATTCCCAGGCGCTAAGAGATTCTCGATAGAAGGCGGGGATGCTTCAATTGTATGCCTCGATAAAATGATAGAACTCTCAGCCGGTAGCGGCGCCCAAGAGGTGGTTCTTGGCTTAGCGCACCGCGGAAGATTATCAACTCTTACCAAAGTGCTTAAGAAACCTTACCGCGCTGTTCTTTCTGAATTCACAGGGCGCGGCAGCTTCCCTGATAATCTAGGAATTGCCGGTGATGTGAAATATCATATGGGATATTCGTCCGACAGAAAATATAAAAACAGCACGGTCCATTTATCCCTAACTCCTAACCCATCGCATTTAGAGGCCGTAAACCCTGTTGTTGCAGGTAAGGTTCGCTGCAAACAGGATAGCAAAAACCGTGATCGCAGCAAAGTTGCGGGGCTTCTTGTGCATGGTGATGCTGCATTTTGTGGCCAGGGAGTTGTAGGTGAAAGCCTTGTGATGTCTGGCCTGAAGCCTTACGAAGTTGGTGGTATTTTTCATGTAGTGATAAATAACCAAATCGGCTTCACGGCAAATAGTCATGACGGCAGACCTGGCAGATATTGCACGGAAGTCGCCAAGATGGTGGGCGCGCCTATCATGCACGTAAATGGTGATGATGTCGAAGCGGTAATGATGGTTACCAAGATTGCCTCAGAATACCGAAGTAAATTTGGCAAGGATGTTGTTGTAGATATTGTCTGCTACCGCAAATATGGTCATAATGAAGGTGACGAGCCGATGTACACGCAAGGTGCAATGTATAATGTAATTAAACAGAAAAAAACTCCAGCAGAAATTTATGCGAATAAATTAGGAAGAGCAGGAGTTATTGGATCTGATTATTATTCTGGCCTAAAAGTGAAATTCAAAGAATTTTTGAATAAGGAATTTGATCAGGTAAAAGATTATAAACCAGAAGCACAGTGGCTTGATGGTAAATGGGGCGGAATAAAACGTGCTTGCGGCAAGAAAATTAATACTGGAGTTCCTGCAAAAGACTTAAAAAAACTAACCAAAACATTGTGCAGCATTCCAGAAGAATTCCCAATTAACAGGAAGCTAAAGAAGCTATTTGAAGCAAGGCAAAAAAGCGTAGTAGATGAAGGACAAGTAGACTGGGCAGCGGCGGAGCAGCTAGCATTTGCAAGCCTTTTGCAAGACGGCACTAACATCCGCTTGACTGGACAGGACTCTGGGCGTGGAACATTCTCGCACCGTCACTCAGTGCTGCATTCACAAAAAGATACATCGCAATATGTGCCGCTAAATAATATCTCAAAAAGTCAAGCTTTTTATGAGGTTGCAGATAGTAATTTATCTGAATATGCAGCGCTTGGTTTTGAATATGGCTACTCGCTGGTGAATCCTAACAATTTGGTGATTTGGGAGGCCCAGTTTGGCGACTTTAGTAATGGCGCGCAGATTGTATTTGATCAGTTCATTTCATCGGCTGAAACTAAATGGCTGCGCATGAGCGGTCTTGTTTGCCTGTTACCACATGGTATGGAAGGGCAGGGCCCGGAGCATAGCTCTGCAAGGCTCGAGCGTTATTTGCAGCTTTGCGCGGAAGATAATATGCAAGTTGCTTATCCAAGTACGCCGGCTTCCATTTTCCACCTGCTTAGAAGGCAAGTGATGCAAGGCTTTAGAAAGCCACTAATTGTAATGTCTCCGAAGTCTTTGCTGCGTCATAAACTAGTAGTTTCTGAGCTGTCTGAAATTGATTCAGGGACCAGTTTTGAACCAGTAATTGGCGAGATAGATAAAAAAATCAAAGCAAATACTGTTAGAAAAGTTGTGTTTTGTAGCGGCAAGGTATATTATGATTTACTAGAAAAAAGAGATGAAAAGAAAGTCAGCGATGTCGCCTTGATTAGAATTGAGCAGCTATATCCGTTCGCAGAAGTGGAAGTCGTGAAGATAATGAAAAAATATGCAAGTGCAAAAGAATTTGTATGGTGCCAGGAAGAGCCAAAGAACATGGGGCCTTGGCGATATATCAGAGCACGCATGGACGATGCTCTTGTAAAAGCTGGAATTAAGAAATCCACCGAATTTATCGGAAGGCTAGAAGCGGCAACACCGGCAGTTGGTTTCTTGTCTGTGCATAATAAACAGCAAGAAGAATTGCTAGTAAAAACAATAACAAAATAATTTAGATTGGAGAGTGTTAAAAATGAGTGTAGAAATTAAAGTTCCAGAACTTGGTGAGTCTGTTTCTGAAGCAACGATCGCAAAATGGTACAAAAAGCCTGGCGATTCTGTAACAATGGATGAGCTTCTTTTAGAGCTTGAAACAGAAAAAGTTACACTTGAAATCAACGCGACAACAGAGGGTGTGCTTGAATCTATTGCCAAAAATGAAGAAGATGCCGTAGAAGTTGGTCAGGTAGTTGGTGTTATTAAGGCTGGAAAAGTAGCGGCGCAAGCGCCAGAAGCAAAGAAAGCAGAAGCGCCTGCAGCAGATTCAGCTCCGGTACCTTTAGCTCCAGCCTCATCACCAGCTCCATCGTCATCTAATGCGGCCGGCATCATGGCACCATCTGCTGCTAAATTAGTTGCTGAAAATAACCTAAACCCATCTAGCATACAAGGAACTGGCAAGGGTGGAAGGATTAATAAGGGCGATGTATTAGAGGCTCTTAATAACCCAGGCGCTAGCGCTAGCACGGCTTCAGTTCCTGGAGAGAAGAAAGTAGAGCGCGTTCGTATGTCAAGGCTTAGGAAGACTATCGCTCAGCGCCTCAAAGATTCACAAAATACTGCGGCAATATTGAGCACATTCAATGAAATTGACATGAGCAATGTGATTGCGCTTCGTAAGAAATATCAAGAGAATTTCAAAGCTAAACACGGAATTAAGCTTGGTTTTATGTCTTTCTTTGTAAAGGCTGTAATTAACGCGCTAAAGGAGGTTCCATCTGTGAATGCGGAAATGGAAGGCGACGATATCGTATATAAGCATTTTTATGATATCGGAGTTGCAGTTGGCACTGAGCAGGGGCTGGTTGTTCCTGTTGTAAAAGGCGCTGATCATTTAAGTTTTTCTGGCATTGAGAAGGAGATCAGCTCGCTAGCTATGCGCGCTAGAGACGGCAAGCTTGCAATGAGCGACCTGACAGGCGGCACATTCTCGATTACTAATGGCGGTGTGTATGGATCGTTACTTTCTACGCCGATCATTAACCCGCCGCAAACTGGTATTATTGGCCTGCATAACACGCAGGAAAGACCAGTTGCAATAAATGGCAAAGTTGAAATCAGGCCAATGATGTATGTTGCACTTTCGTATGATCACAGAGTGATTGACGGCAAGGACGCTGTAACATTCTTGGTTAAAGTTAAAGAAGCAATTGAGGATCCTGAGCGCTTGTTGCTTGATGTTTAAGGGGTAAGCAAAGGTGTTTCTGCTAAATTATATAAAGATCTAAAACGTCTTGATGCTAGTTAAGTTAGAATTATGACAATAAAATGACGAACAAATCTCCGAAAGAGACATTAAAACCTGTAATCTGTAGCACAGAAAAAGACGCGCGGATTCAGCTTGCAGCTACTTGCCATTTAATAGATTATTACGGATGGTCAGATTCTATACTAAATCATTGCAGCGCTAGAGTTCCTAGAGAATCAGGAAAGTTCTTAATGAATCCATACGGCTTGATGTATAATGAAGTTACGGCCTCTAATTTAAGTGTAGTACCACCTGCAGATAAGGTTCTGGAAAAATCCCAGTGGCCAGCTAGTAAGCCTGGATCTATCTTGCATAGCACGATCTATGAGGCAAGAGAAGACATTAACTGCATAATTCATACTCACACTGAATACGGCGTTGCGGTATCGATGCTTGAGGAAGGGTTGATATGCGAGGATCAAATGGCGATGCTATTTCATGATAATATTGGCTATCATGAATTTGAGGGAATAGTTATTAACGAGGATGAAAAGCTTCGCATAAAGAAGTCTCTTGGAAATAATAAATGCCTGATACTCCGCAACCATGGATTAGTTGCTACTGGACGCTCGATAGCCGAAGCGTTTTGGAATTATTATTACCTTGAATTTGCATGCAAGGTTCAGATTCTAGCTAAATCCTCTAGCATGAAGCTAAATAAAGTAAAGAAAGATATAAAAAATACTGCCCGCAAGCAGCATGATTATTTTTGCTCTAAGCAGGCACCAACGGCGGCTGAGTCAATTCCAGGTAATTACGATGTTTTTTTTAATGCGCATTTAAGGCTGCTTGATAAACTTAATATATTAGGCGCGATTGAAAAAGATGAATTAAATGATTAGTTGCTTGCATTTGGTAAAAAAACATGTATTTTAGCTTGAAATTTTATTATTAAATTATCGGAGATTTAAATGGAAGATATAATAGTAGGTTTGTGCATAGTTGCACATGTTTTTGGGTTTTTTATGGCGTTTTCAAAGGACGAAACAGAAGGTCAAAATTCATCAAATGATGAATATCAATTGAATAGTATGGGTGATATTTATGACTGTGTTGAGCATGAAATACCTAATAGCTAAATAGTTTTTAATTGCACTGAATGAAATTAGATATTAAGCTATCAAATGTATTTGAATCTAAAGGCTAAACTTTAAAAAAGGGGGATTTATGTCTAAAGATAAAGTGCCTAGTGAGGAGTGTAAAAAGCTAAGCTCAACAGATGTTCAGGGCTTAGAAGAGGTTGTCCAAAGCGGTTATTCGCACGAACCAACTATTGTTATTGGTGATATTTTTCGTAGCGAATTCTCCGAAGATGAAGAAGAGTTCCTAGATTATGGATTCCCTTTGTGCGTGATTCTGTAATTTATTATTTTATCCTACCTTAATGTTGTTTAGACTTTTGTAGTGCGTAAATCTGTTCAAAAAATGGTCCAAGCTTAAGTTTTTTAATTTAATTACAAAATCAGTTTGACTTTTGATCTGAAGTGATATATGCTCCTAGCCGGAAATATTATCAACAAATTTTAGGTGATTTATAAGTGACTAAAATTATCAAAGCTAAATATAAAGCTAGCAGAAGGCTAGGAACAAGTGTTTGGGGCGATGCAAAAGACCCTTTTCATACAAGAAATTATAGACCAGGTCAGCATGGCCCAACTGGTAGAGTGAAGACGTCAGATTATGGTATTCACTTGCATGCGAAGCAATGTGTTAAGTCTCATTACGGTAGAATCACTGAAAAACAGTTCAGAAATACATT
>JAHDBQ010000069.1 GCA_020630305.1 Alphaproteobacteria bacterium
CCGATCCTAATATAGCTATTAGTGGATTTTCTGCCATTCATATCGCGGCTGACTCTTGCGCTTATGAAATAGTCGAGATACTGAACGAATTCGGGGCAAAATTAGACAGCTGCACTGCAAGTGGTATAACCCCCTTGCGCTCGGCTATTGACCGCGGCTATTCCTCGATTGCAAAATTACTAATTGAATTTGGATGCACTGTTAATAAGACAGATAATAATGGAGTTTCCCCTTTGCACGCCGCATGCTTTTATAACAACCAAGAGGTCGTAGACCTGCTTTTACGAAGAGGAGCTAGCATAGATCAAGCTAACATTGAAGATGATACAGCTTTTGATATTGCTTGCTACAGAGGAAATCCCGCAATCATACGCATGTTTTTTGCTACCGGCCATAATTTTTCTTCAGACTCTTTAGAAAAAGCCTATAAAATAGCCTATAACAACTCCCATCGCCCTGCAATGAAAGTTTTTCATAAATTTTATAACACAAAAATTTCATTTACGCCTAAAGATACTGCCAGCCAAATTACCGATCCATTGCATGAGTATGAGCAAAAATTATCGGGAGAGCAGCCAGATAATTTACCGGATGGTTTTGGCATCTAATGTTTATACTTCCCAGAGGAAAAAGTGATTTTATAATGAATTTATTGTTAAAATTTATCCAAGGCAAAAATGAAGAAAAATTACAGCCACATAGACGACTACAAATACACACTTCCATCTAAACATAATGAATTCTATTTTTTAGTTCATACAAATCCTTCTTCACAAAAGGATAAAAAGGATAATATTTTTGTGGATATTGATAATAAAAATATATTTGAAGTTTACTCTTTATTTTATAATCAAGGAAATTATATAAAACACAAACTAGGCAAAAATAAACTACCAATTGAAGATACTAAAAAACAAATAGATCTGATTCAGTACCAAGAACAATTGAACTCACCTGCACATCAAGAGAAAAAGAAAACTTACGAGCTAAAAGACATTCCTAAATATTATTTCTGCAAAAAAATACCGATATCTAAACTTGTTTACATAGTTAATTATTCGCATAATTCAGACGATAGCAAAAACAAATTAAATATAAACCCAATCGAAAATAATGAATACTTGCAACGGCAATTACCAAACACCCCTCAAGAGAAAAATGATAAAGGAAAAGAAGAGTTATATAATTCTGAATCTAGCGACACTTCTTTTTCAAATCTTTTTACCCCCTCACCGAATAACAATTACAGTCTAGAGCAATATGCATCTGATTGGCATTTTGATGATAGTTACGCTTAAAGTATCTGATTTAATTAATAAAACTCTGATAAAATATCTTCTTCTAGCTTTTTATATTTTGCTCCTGAGGTTCTGAAGTTATTAGACATAATAACAAAACTATGCAGATGCCCTCGTTTATTATAAAAATAACCGATAATTGTAGAAACGCCTTGCAGGGTTCCTATTTTGGCATAAATTTTTGTATTACTAAAACACCCTTTTAATGCCCCCTCTCCTGGCAGGGCCATCAAAGCCTGTATAGTAGAAAAATCTTTGTCTTTTGCAATATTCTTCAGCATATCGCTAAACTGATTTGGAGTTAAGAGATTTGACTTTGAAAGGCCAGATCCATCGTTAATGTGAGCGCCTTTTAAATTGGTATTATAGTATTTATTAGCCAGAGTTTTAAGCATTGCCCCGGCCTTACGCCATTCATCTTTATTATATTTACTAGCAATATGCGCAAGCAAAAAGTCCGTGATGAAGTTATCAGGCTTCACTAAAGCTACTTGCGCAACAGAGGTAAGCTTAACTCTTTTACTTTTTAAAATTTCAGCATCTTCTGGAGCTATCGAAGCAACCCTTATTCCTTTTGCTGGCTGCATACCCTGCACTGCCTGAGATTTTTGAATTACGGCTGAGAGATAGCCAATATTATCATTTGCAACTGCGCCAATAGTCAAATCATTATTTCCAGCCGCTAGAGTTCCAGAAACATAGCAAGTATCATTTTCTATTTTTAAATGAAGCCTGTCCGCAGCTCCTTTCTTAATTGTTATAGCATTATTTTCTAATTTGTAGGGGAAATTTTCATCTGTTTTTATAGATATTTTTTCACCTGGAATAGTTGCGCTAGATAACATTTTTAAGCAGTTTTTACTAACATGCGGACGACTCACTGGTGTTTCCGTAACAATATATACCGTCTTCAACCATTCTTCCCCTAGGCGTTGCTGGCGTAAGGAATTTATTATCTACAATATATATTGCGCCAATCCTACCTGTAGAATACTCTTTAATTTTAGAGATAAATTCTTGCAGAGCAGATATTTCAAACTACGGGGAATTTATTTCAATATAATAATTGTTGTTTTTCTTATATAAATTATCCTCGAATAAATAGTCAAGCCCCAGATCTTTCAGCGCAACCATAATGGTTATAAACTTCAAGGAGCTGGCTGGAATATAGTAACGATTCGCATTTCTTTCATAAGCAGTTTTTCCTTGATGCAAATTAACTACCTTGATGCCAATGTTTAAGTTGCTATCAGTTTTATTTATGATTTTATCTATGGAATTTTTGCCTGCATAAGCAGAGTTAATTATCAGGGCAAATAGGATTATAAAAATTTTTCTGTATATTCTTGAGGTAGCAGCCATTTTTTTATCCATCATTTATCATTAATCTGTATTCTGCACCTTCCATTACTAGCCAGTCATCAGGCAGTTTTTGCTTTAATTTGTAAAGATGAGTCTCTATAGTACTGGACTCAGTATTCTTATGGTGATTCCATAAATTTTGCTGCAAAAACTCCTTTGTTAAAACATTATCCGGCGCTTCAATAAAGGCTTTAAACAAAGCATTCTCTCTTTCAGTGAAAGGTATTTTTTGTTTAGCGCTGACTATTTCATCATGGAGCTCATCATAAACCCAATTTTTATTCAGCAAGCAGAAAATATTTTCATTTGATAATTTAGAACCAATCTCTTTAAGTAGCTCATTTAACTTAATTGGTCTCGTAAAATTACGAACAGAATTGAATAGATTACTATCAATTTCTGCTGATGTGCAATTAATTAGATTCTTAACTCTGTAGGTTGGCAAATTGCCTACTTCTATTTCTTGATCAACTATTAGGCAGTCAACTATTTTCAAATCATTTATCAGACCAGAGGCACCTTCTGCACCTGCAGCATGCAAAATATAAGCGCTATTATCTCTTAGCGCCTGAAGAAGGATTTTATTATCGCTGATAATTACTATATTCGCTGATTCAGATTTCATTTTTTGCATTTCGTATATAATAGTTTATATGCTCCTTGAGCTAATTATCGCCACAATGAATTGGCATCTTCGCCCCCAAAAGAGCAACAGATATTTTGCTAAGATTATATCAAAGTAGCTCCAAATCACCAATCAGCTACGCCAGTTACAAACCAAACGCTAGCACTACTTCTCAAGCGCAACTCCTTTAGCCGTTTTTCCTTCACCAACCCAATAGCCTTGCGAGGGAGCAAGATCATCTGACACCGCACCTCTATCATCAAATACAAAGCACTCACCTTGCCACATACCATTTTTATTTTTAGTATCTTCTAGATATTGCAAAATGCCGCCCTTTAGATGATATAACTCTTCAATACCCATATCTTTAAGCAATGCTGTAGATTTCTCACATCTTATACCGCCAGTACAATACATTGCTACTTTTTTGCCTTTTAGCTTATCCATATTTTTTTTAGTCCACTCTGGTAGCTGACTGAATGTATCAGTTTTGGGGTCAACCGCTCCTACAAAAGTACCTATCTTCACCTCGTAATCATTACGGGTGTCAACGGTTACCACATCATCGCGCTGGATAAATTCATCCCAATCTTTGGTTTCGATATAATCTCCTTTTAAACCCTCAACGTCTAGATCTTTATACTTAAGAGCAATGATCTCTTTCTTGATCTTAACTTTAATCTTTGAAAATGGCTGCTCCTGGCAGTAATTTATTTTAATGTTAATATCATTTGCGCCAGTTAGTTTTTCAAGTTCTGCTAGTACTAATTTAACATTTTCTTCGCCACCTGAAATTGAGCCATTAAAGCCTTCATTTGCAATTAATATTGTTCCATAAACATATTTCTTCTTCGCTATGAATAAAAGCTTTGGCTGCAGAGTTTCCAAATCATCTATATTTGTAAAACTGTAAAAGCTAAGCACTGCGATTTCTTCTTGAGAATTTTTATCTTTAATTATTTCTGTCATTTATTTTTTAGTAAATTATTCTATAACTATCCCGCCTACTAGAGGAAATCTAGGGCGGGATAAAATCTTATTTTTATTCAAGTAACAGGCTCTAATACACCAGAACACCTACTAATTAACCGGCAGAACAACGAACAAAGTAACATTTTGTCTTTTAACCAGAAGCACTATATTCTTCTTGTTGTTTTTGATCGCTCTTTGGTGAATTTCTGCAAAATCTTTTACATTACCCACCTGCTGCTGGTCTGCTGCTATTATAAGGTCTCCTAATTTTAAATCAAGATTTAAAATTTGTCTAGTAAATTTTACCACCGCTATGCCTTTCGATGTCGCCTTTAAATCCAGCTTAAGCCTTATATTCTCCGTAAGGTCACTAACTACAATTCCGCTAACTTGCGCCAGAGAAGTTTCCCTTAAAAGCTTTTCTTCAACTGCTTGTTTGCGCGGGGCACTAATTGTAGCGGTCAGATCCACCTTTTTCTTATCTCTGATCACAGTAAGCTTCACCTTCTCGTCTATTTGGCAATCAGCTACATATAGCTGCAGCTTCCTGACGCTAGTTACGCTATTATCATTAAATTTACTGATCAGGTCACCGCGCTTCAGGCCCGCTTTATCACCAGATCCACCATTTACAACATTACCAACAATAACGCCTTTAGTTCCTTTTACCCCCATAGCTTCAGCCAACTGCGGCGTAACTTCCTGCACGCCAATATCTAGCTTACCACGATGAATCTTACCTTTCTCTTTTAGTTGCTTCATTATATCGTCGACGGTATTAGAAGGAATCGCAAAACCAATTCCGATATTAGTTCCGCCATTTACATTAGGCACCGCAGTATTAACACCAACTACTTCGCCGTTCATATCAAATAATGGGCCGCCCGAGTTACCCCTGTTAATTGCAGCATCAGTTTGGATAAAGTCATCAACTAACTCATCAGAGTTAATGCCAAGATCACGCCCTTTAGAAGAGATAATGCCAGTAGTAACAGTTCCACCAAAACCAAGTGGATTACCAACAGCAATCACTACATCGCCAACTCTAGATTTCGTAGAATCTGCTAAACTAACAGGATCTAATTTTTCAGAAGAATACACTTTAAGCAAAGCAAGATCCGTCTTTGGATCAACGCCAACAATCTTTGCTGGCAATTGCTTATTGTTATGTAGTTTTACATGGATCTCGTCTGAGCCATGTATAACATGATAATTAGTAATTATGTG
>JAHDBQ010000070.1:0-1169 GCA_020630305.1 Alphaproteobacteria bacterium
TATCTCTAGAGATTCTGTATAAGATTCTAAAAAAATCAAAATCAGAGCCAATATCTAGTAGCTTTCCTTTTATCAGTAATTGTAAGATCCACCGTAGAGCCCCTGCTGTGAGCGCTTCTTTTTGCAATAAAGCCTCCAGAAAAAATCTCTTCCTTTGAAAGGTTCGGGTAAAATTTCTGTTTGATTAATTGATCCTCCGGTTGATGCTTCCAATCTTGAAAAAACTGCACAGCTCTAACTGGCCTGTATGTATCCCATATATGCAAGCCAAGGCCTGTTTGTTCAAGCTCCTGCTGTATAGCATCTAACTTTTTCGCAGCAATTTCAGTCATTATAACTTTGTTTGCATTGTAACCTTCAACAATTGCTCCAGTGAAATTATCTGCGGTCGCGTATTTTAAATCTTGAACTATGTTTGGTGATATATCTTTCAGATACACAAACCCTTTTGGTAAAGCGTTTTCTTGGCTAGTCATAAGTTTTAATTCATTTGAGTTTTATTTTATTTATTATAGCAAAAAAAATAATAATAGGAACATAAATAAGCAAACTATTTTTAAAACGCAAGGTAAACAACTATAAAGCCTTCAGAATCTTGACACCTCGTAACTTTTATGATATATATTTAAATATAAATGTAGAGAATACCAGATAAATTAATGACATCATCAAGAATAATAGTAGACAATAAAATAAGTTTCACAGGGTCTCTAGGCTACAAATTAAGAGCAAGAATTGACTCACCAGAAAACCCGAAGGCCTATGTTTTGTTTGCTCACTATTTCACTGGCAACAAAGATGTCAGTGCGCTTGGTAGGATTGCAAGAGCTCTGAACGCTGAAAATATTGCCCTATTTCGCTTTGACTATACAGGTCTTGGAGATAGCGAAGGAGATTTTGCTAATACTAATTTTACATCAAATGTTGAAGATTTAATCGCAGCTGCTAATTTCATGAGAGAAAACTTTCAGGCTCCTAAGATTATAGTAGGTCACAGCCTGGGCGGAACAGCAGCAATTGCTGCAGCACCTAGTATTGCAGAGGTTAAGGCGGTTGCAACCATCGGGTCACCGTGTGATACAATGCATGTCAGGCATAACTTTTCTGAACATCTAGATGAAATTAGAACTAAAGGCGAGGCTGTGGTTGTACTTGGTGGCAAGAAGTTT
>JAHDBQ010000070.1:1179-5458 GCA_020630305.1 Alphaproteobacteria bacterium
AAAAAGCAGTTCCTTGATGATATTTGCAACCAAGATATGCCGGGCAAAATTAAGTCCCTTAAGAGAGCGCTGCTGGTCATGCATTCTCCTTTCGATGAGACGGTTAATATTGAAAATGCTAAGCGAATATACGATCTTGCAAAACATCCGAAAAGCTTTATCTCGCTCGATACTGCAGACCATTTACTGATGAAGAACCCAAGGGACAGTAGATATGTAGCTGGCGTTCTAGCTGCTTGGTCTAGCAGGTATTTAAGTTAACCCCCTACTCTTGTAATTTACGCAAGATTTTATTTTTTAATTTGCTATATATACCTTGAAAAAAATCTTTTTTAGATTTAAAATATTACGCTAATACGTAATAGAATTAAAATTAAATCGAATCAGATGAAATTAATAAAGAATATTTATACTGCAATCGAAAAAATGATTAATCATGACGGCATTGAGCATTCTGGTTATATGTCTTTCATGATGCTGGTTTCAATTTTTCCATTTTGTATATTCATGTTAGCTCTTACCAGCTTCCTTGGAAACTCCGAGCTTGGCGAAAAATTTATCGCCATGGGTTTAGAAAGCATGCCCGAAGAATCTATCTCCGGTATTAAAAGCCGTATTGACGAACTTTTATCCGCGCCTGGGGAGGAATTCCTAACTATAGCTATATTTGGCACGCTCTGGACCTCTTCATCTTTTGTAGAGTGCATCAGAACTATTTTAAATAGAGTATATTACATAGAATCTCCCCCTAGTTATATTCCAAGGCGCCTACTTAGTGTGTTACAGTTTTTACTTATAAGTCTTGCTATAGCGCTTGCGATGCTTATTTTAATATTTATTCCAATTGGCATCTCTAAGGTTCCTTCATTTAAAGCTTTAATAGAGGAGTATACTCAAATTATCAATATTTCTAGATATATCTTGATATTCTTTTCGTTATTCATGAGCATCTGCGCCATATATTATTTAATACCTAATATGAAAATGAGATTACTTGAAGTTATGCCAGGAGCGTGTCTAACTGTGCTTGGATGGATAACAAGCGGATATTTGCTTACAAATTTTATTAAATATTATAATCAGCTCAGCGTCGTCTATGGCTCTTTAGCTGGAATGATTGTAACACTAATATTCTTTTATATTGTAAATATGATATTTATAGTTGGCGCAGAATTTAATTACGTACTCAGCAGAAATAAGGAGTTTGGCAATGATTAGTATAATTTCCCCGGCAAAATCAATGGATTTTGAATCAGAATTGCAAACAGACCTTGCTTCAGAAATTGAGAGTAATATTCATACGAATAAGTTAATCAAAGAAATGAAAACTTTTTCTAGAGCAGAGATTATAAAGCTTATGAAAGTCAGCGAAAAAATAGCTGAACTTAATCATACTCGATTCAAAGATTTTAATAAATTAGAAGAAAGACAGGCTATGTTTGCTTTTAACGGCGATGTATATAATAACATAGACAAAAACACCCTATCGAAACAGGATCTAAATTTTGCGCAGAAGCATTTACGGATAATGTCTGGGCTTTATGGTATTTTAAGACCGCTTGATAAAATAAAGCCTTACAGATTAGAGATGTCTACTAAATTAAAAAGCACTGCACCAAAAGGCTTGCATATCTTATGGCAAGAAGCGGTAACGAATGAGCTGAATGTTGAACTAAAAAAACACAAGGAAAAGTTTTTGATTAACATAGCTTCCAATGAATATTCAGCTGCAATTGACAAAGAAAAATTAGAAGCTGATATAATCAACATTCATTTCAGAGAAAATAAAAATGGCGAGCTTAAAAATATTGCTATAAATGCAAAGCGCGCAAGAGGTATGATGGCAGATTATATAATTCGTAATCATATTGATACACCAGCAAATATAAAAAAATTTGAAATTGGTGGCTATGCCTATAAATCAACTATGTCTGATGATACAAATCTTTTCTTTGTAAAATAATACATTTTGTTAATTTGTTAGGGGATAAAGCCCCTGTAACAACAAAGTAAATTTTAAAAAAGCGTTAGAATCAAGCCCGGCTGGTATGACGCTCTATTTTCTACTGCGTTGATATAAATCGATCATTTTATATATATCTATACCCACATAATTGAATTTTGCATATAATTTTACGGCATTGTCAAAAAGATCTTCCACAAAACCAATTTGGCTATTGCTAGTTACAATAATTTTACTCTGTTGATATATCATACTGTAATGAGACTCAAAATTCTCTGCAAATAACTTACCCTCTACTTCAGTAAATTTAGACTTTTCAAATGTATTTGCAGTAAATATACCATCTTTTACCAGAATACGTTTTACATCTTGCATAAACTCATTTGTCAAGAACTGCTTAGGTATATAATCAGAGGCAAATGCGTCCAGCATTACAATATCATAAGTTGCATCGGCAGTGTTTTTAACATATTTCGCGCCATCAATAACATGAACTGTATTGTTAGCATTATTAGCATCAAAATGAAAATAATCTCTAGTGATTCTCGACATATCTGGATTAATTTCTACAATATCTATCTGCGTATTTGGAGAAATTTTATTTAAGGCGTTTACAATACTTGCACCGCCAAGTCCTATTAGAAGGACTTTTTTAGGCTCAGGATTAAATAGCAATGTACTTACCATACCTCTAGAATACGCAAATATTAATTTATCAGGTTGTTTTTTTAAATAACAACTCTGAACAGCTGGTGGTGGTGGCTTAATAAAGCTCATGCAGCGCATTGTGTCATCTGACAATTCTCGTTCAAAAATCCAAACAAGTCCAAAATCAGTCTTAGTTTTATATATAACTTTGTGACTACTCAACCAAAAAGAATAATAAGATATTATTGAAACTGTTGCTACAAAAATAAAGATAGCAAGAGCTTTTAATTTTTTACTACGCATGTTAAAGTCCTCTTGAAATAATGTTTGTTTTAATCTCTTATAATAGCAATGCCCCTTGATTGCAAAATATTTATATCAAAAAAGCAGTATTTTTTATTTTTGCATGAGGCTTTTTACTATATTTTTTTATAAAAAGATGATATATCTAAAACGCTACGCTAATGAAGTGCTTTAAATAAATATTATACAATGATTAGTCAATTTACTTTAACAAAATACCTGGCTCGCATTTACACTAAGCAATTTATACTAACCTCGATGGTTATATTGTTTCTGCTGACTGTAACTGGTGCTTTTGATATATTGCAAAAATTTAAATCAAGCAATATCTCTGGTGGTGATTTCTGGAGACTAATTATATACAAGATTCCTTTTTTATATGGTGAAGTTAGTGTCTTAATTGGCTTTATCTCGACTCTTTTATTTATACGCATGCTTACCAAAAGCCACGAGATGATTGTTGTAGTGAGTAGCGGAATTCCTATTTGGAAAATTTTTATTATTCCTTTGTTCATTACTTTTATATTTGGGGTTGTTATTTTATTTGTAGTAAATCCAATAGGAACGAATGGGCTAAAGCGCTATGAAAATGTCGAGTCTAGAATTACAGGAAGCAAAAAACAAAAGCTCATTATTTCTCCTAATGGCTTATATTTTACCGAAAATAACGACGCGGCAAAAAAAATTATCCGAGCAAAAGCAATAAATATAAAACATAAAGCCTTTTCAGATGTGACTATTTTATTTGTTAATGAAAATAATAATTTCATTAAGCGCATTGACTCTCCACGGGGAGTTCTAAAAGATGGTAAAATGGTACTGAAAAAACCAAAAATAATCACTAGTGAAGAAACCACGTATCAGCCTGAATTTATTTTACCCGTGACCTTAACAATGAGCGGAATAATAGATAGTTTTAAACAGCCAGAGATGATTCATTTATGGCACTTAAGAAGTGAAATTGACCAGTTCGCGCAGTCTGGAATTTCTGCGCTTAAATATCAGCTTTATTATTACAAACAAATATTTAAACCACTTTCGATGATGGCAATGGCGTGCATTGCATGCTGGTTTGTAAGCATGAATTTACGCGATAATTCGAATTCACGAGTGGTGGTGCAAGGCCTTATTGTAGGGCTCTCTGCGTATTTTTTCTTGCAAGTGACATTTAGAATTGTAGCACATAGCGGCATCGCACCAGCTATTGCTACTTTACTACCAATTTTATTTATAATTATAATAAGTAGTTTTGTTATTTTACATTTTCAAGAAGCCTGATATACTATACCAGTGTTAATTTTAACTTAGATCTAATGCATTAATATATATGCATAGAGAATCTTGGGGTTTGTTTAATTTTATATT
>JAHDBQ010000071.1 GCA_020630305.1 Alphaproteobacteria bacterium
TATCATCCATTCTGGCTTATTATCAGAACCAAGGAAGTCCTCAACTAGCTTTAACCTTTTAACAATTTTTTTCTTTTTAGTTTCAGATGAAGTCTCTAAAAGCTCAGTTTTAAGCTCAGAGCGTAATTCTTCTAAATCTAAATCTGCAAGCATTCTTTGTACAACTTCAGCACCGATCATCGCTGTGAAGTTATCTTCACCATACTCATCTTGCGCGTCTATGTACCCCTCTTCAGTAAGCAAATCACCTTTTTGCAGGTTAGACATGCCTGGATCAATTACAACATAATTTTCAAAATATAGTATCTTCTCTAGATCCTTCATTGTAATGTCAAGAAGTGTACTAATTCTAGATGGCAATGACTTCAAAAACCAAATATGTGCAACCGGTGCTGCAAGCTCAATATGCCCCATTCGCTCACGCCTGACGCGCGATGTAGTTACCTCTACGCCGCATTTCTCACAAGTAACGCCTCTATATTTCATGCGCTTATATTTACCACATAAACACTCAAAATCTTTTACAGGACCAAAAATCCTAGCACAGAATAAACCTTCTTTTTCAGGCTTAAAGGTACGGTAGTTAATAGTCTCTGGCTTCATAACTTCACCATAAGACCATGAACGAACCTGATCTGGGCTTGCAATATTTATTTTTATTTGATCAAATTGTTGGGTATTGCTAACTTGGCCATAAAAATTGATCTGTGACATATTGATTTTTTCCTCAATCTAAAATCTAAATTAAACTAAAAATACTATGCTAATTTTGCAATATTATTTTTAAATTTTTCTAATAACTGCTTTTTAAAAACTTTAATATAAAACAATTCTTATTCTTTGACGGCTCATTTACAGAATCTATTTTATATTTTTTTTAAAGCTTCAAAAGCCTTAAACTAAATAAAGCACTAAGCCCTATTGGGCCCAGCGCTAATTTCCTTTTTACGAACTCTCTTCTTCAAGCTGAACGTTCAAACATAACGATCTAAATTCTTTAATCATCACGTTAAATGACTCAGGCAGGCTTGAGTTAAATGTATGGTCGCCTTTTACGATGTTCTCGTATACTTTAATCCTACCAGATACATCATCAGACTTAACAGTCAGTAGCTCTTGCAATGTATACGCCGCACCATATGCTTCAAGTGCCCACACCTCCATCTCACCGAATCTTTGTCCACCAAAGTGAGACTTACCACCAAGTGGCTGCTGAGTAACCAGACTGTAAGGACCAATAGAACGAGCGTGAATCTTATTCTCAACCAAGTGGTGTAGCTTCAGGATATATTTATATCCAACAGTTACTACGCGGTCGAAATATTCACCAGTCCTACCATCAATCACTTTAACCTGACCTGATCTATCCTGACCAGCAAGCTCTAGCATATCTTTAACGCCTTCTACCTTAGCACCATCGAAAACTGGAGTCGCAAAATAAACGCCTTCTCTTAGTTTATCACAATATTGCAAGAACTCATCATCTTTCATTCCTTTTAGCTGCGCGGAGAAATCACTGCCTTTGTAAATCTTACCTACAAAATCTTTAATGGACTTCACATCAATTTGCTTTTCATTATATTGATCAAGCATATCTCCAACCTTGTGACCAAGATTCTTAGCTGCCCACCCAAGATGAGTCTCTAAAATCTGCCCTACATTCATTCGAGAAGGCAAACCAAGTGGGTTTAGAACAACATCAACCACTGTTCCATCCTCTAGATATGGCATATCTTCTTCCGGCATAATACGCGAGATAACACCTTTGTTACCGTGACGTCCAGCCATCTTATCACCAGGCTGCAATTTATGCTTAGTCGCAATAAATACTTTCACAACTTTTAAAGCACCTTGCGGTAAATCATCGCCGCTTTGTAGCTTTTCAACTTTGCTATGGAAGATCTTATTAAGCTCTTCTTTTTTCTCGTCATATTGCTTCTTGATCTGCTCAATTTCAGACATCACTTTATCGTCTTCAACAGTTAACTGCCAGTACTGACCTTTAGAAAGAGATTCAAGTAGAGCCTTATCGATTTTTTGACCAGCCTTAACAGAATTAGGGCCGCTTATAATCACCTGAGAATCAAGTAATTTCTGCATACGCATGAATACAAAACGATCAATAATTGCTATCTCATCTTCTCTATCTTTTGCTAGCTTTTCAACTTGTTGCTTCTCAATAGCTATCGCACGCTCATCTTTTTGAACACCGCGACGTGAAAGAACTCTAACTTCAACAACAGTACCTGAAACACCAGGAGATGCATATAAAGAAGTATCACGAACATCAGATGCTTTCTCACCAAATATAGCGCGAAGTAACTTTTCTTCAGGAGTCATTGGCGACTCACTCTTTGGAGTAACTTTACCTACTAATATATCACCTGGCTTCACTTCAGCACCAACATGGATAATACCTACTTCGTCAAGATTACGTAGCGCTTCTTCACCAACATTTGGCATATCACGAGTTATCTCCTCTGGTCCAAGACGCGTATCACGTGCTACTACTTCAAATTCTTCAATGTGGATAGAAGTGAACACATCATCCTTCACGATTCTTTCAGAAACTAAGATCGCATCCTCGAAATTATAACCTTTCCAAGGGATAAACGAAACTAGCATATTTTTACCAAGGGCAATCTCGCCTTCATCAATTGCTGGGCCATCAGCTATAATCTGACCTTCAGATACACTCTGACCAACAACTACTAGTGGCTTCTGATTCACGCAAGTATTATGATTCGATTTTCTATATTTAGTTAAGCTGTAAATATCAACTTCTGGTGAACCTTTTTTCTTCTTTGCGCTAGTTTGCACAACAATACGATTCGCATCAACTTCAACAATAATACCATCATTAAGCGCAACAATTGCAGCGCCAGAATCCCTTGCTACTACAGACTCAATACCAGTACCAACAAGCGGCGCATCACTTTTTACAAGTGGAACAGCTTGACGTTGCATATTCGAACCCATAAGCGCTCTGTTAGCATCATCATTTTCTAGGAACGGAATTAAGGATGCCGCAACAGAAACAACCTGCATTGGTGTTACGTCAATAAAGTCAACATCACTTGGAGGAACAGAAACAAAATTACCTGTTTCAAAACGGCAATTTACCATTTCTGCTTCAATTTTGCCATCTTCAGCAATTTCCATATCTGCCTGAGCGATTTTATATTTACCCTCATCAGTTGCAGAAATATAAACTATTTCGTCAGTTACAATGCCATTTTCTACTTTTCTATACGGGCTCTCAATAAAGCCATATTTATTCACTCTAGCAAATGTTGCCATTGAGTTGATCAAACCAATATTTTGACCTTCAGGAGTTTCAATCGGACAAATTCGGCTATAGTGCGTAGGGTGCACGTCACGAACCTCAAATCCAACTCTATCTCTACTTACGCCGCCAGGGCCAAGTGCAGAAAGTCTTCTCTTATGAGTAATCTCTGATAGCGGATTTGTCTGATCCATGAACTGAGATAACTGAGAGCTGTTAAAAAATTCTTTAATGACAGAAACAAGCACCTTAGAATTAATCAGATCATTTGGCATTATTGTGTCAACTTCAACCATTGTCAGGCGCTCAAGGATAGACTTCTCCATACGAGCCAGGCCAATTCTAAACTGATTCTCTATTAGCTCACCAACAGATCTAACCCTTCTGTTACCTAAATGATCAATATCATCAATAGAGCCTTTGCCGTCTTTTAAATCTACGAGCAATTTAACAATAGCTTTAATATCTTCAGCTGTTATGCATGTATTTTCAGGGTCAATATCAACGTCAAGACGTGAATTTAATTTTATTCTACCAACTTCTGATAAATCATATCTTTCAGGATTAAAAAACAAGCTTTCAAATAAAGCTTCGCCAGCTTCAACTGTAGCTGGCTCACCCGGACGAAGCACTCTGAAGATATCAATAAGCGCTGCATCACGATCTTGGTTCTTATCGCTGAATAATGTATTTCTGATGTATGCATCACTTTGCACCCCTATTTTCAGGACAGGCAATTCTTTTACAGACGCTGCTCTAAAACCAGATATCATATCCGCAGTGATTTCGGCGCCTATTTCTGCTAGCACCTCGCCACTTTGAGTATCTATAATGTCGCTACCTGTGTAACATCCAATAATTTCTTCTTCTGTAATTACTATCTTCTTAAGCCCCTGCTCAGCATATTTTTTGGCTAATCTCGGAGTAATCTTCTGGCCAGCCTCTAAAATAGTCTCGTTATTTTCTGCATTAATTAAATCATATGCAAGACGCTTTACAGAAATTTCTGCTGGGTTAAAATCAACAACCCATTTTTTCTTTGAGAAGTTATAATTTTTTATGTCATAATATGTATCAAAAATTTCCTGCTTTGACATACCAATCGCCATAAGCAATGTAGTAACAGGCAATTTTCTTTTTCTGTCAATTCTGATATACACTAAATCTTTAGCATCAAATTCAAAATCAAGCCATGAACCTCTGTAAGGAATAATTCTTGCAGAATATAAGAACTTACCTGAGGAATGCGTTTTCCCTTCATCATGATAGAAAAATCCACCAGGTGATCTGTGCATTTGCGAAACAATAACTCTTTCAGTGCCATTAATGATAAATGTAGCATTTTTGGTCATGAAAGGCACGTCGCCCATGTAAACTTCTTGTTCTTTAATACCCCTTATTTCCCTAGCACCAGTTGCTTCATCTACATCCCACACACTAAGACGCAATGTAACCCTAAGGCCACAAGAATAGCTAAGACCTCTTTGTATACACTCTTCAACGTCATATTTTGGCGCATCGAAGCTATATTTTACAAATTCTAATGTAGCTGTATTTGCAGGGTCCTGAATTGGAAAAACTGAAGACAAAACTTCTTGCAGGCCTTTTTTGGGATTTCTATCATTTTCAGATAGGTCAAGCTGCAGGAAATTATCTTCATACGATGTTTTTTGAATTTCAATCAAATTTGGAATCGAAGCTACCAATTTGATGTTACCGAAGTTTTTTCTAACTCTCTTACTAGTTTGTAAGGATTGTGACATAAGATCTCCAGAAATTTATATATCGATTAATATTTTTAAAAAACTACTGAACCAGATACAAATTAATTGCTGATCAAACAATCAATATTTTTTGTATGGCAATTTAAGTAAAATCGATATAAATACTTAAATAATTTGTAGCCTTATTAACTCCATAAAACAAATCAGACAACTGATTTGCAACTAGCTTTTTTACGCTATTATAACTTCAGACCTAACATAAAAATCAAGTGCTAGTAGTAGATTTTTAAATGCTATTGTTAATTATTTTATACTACAGACCAAAGTGCTAATCTTCAGCACAAGTTCTATCAATGTAAAAAAAATAAACTCGTAACCTAAAAAAT
>JAHDBQ010000072.1 GCA_020630305.1 Alphaproteobacteria bacterium
CAACCAGAAGCGCCTTGCTAATTTATATCGTTTGCGCGAAGAGTACCGAACTCATCAGTCTCATTTACGCAGCGCTAAGGCAAGACTTGCAATTGAGCTTGCTGAAGAAGAGCGTAAAACCAAGTTTATAATTGAAGCAAAAAATATTTCTTACAGCTATCCAGGCAAGCAGCTACTAAAAGATTTCTCGTTTAAAGTAAAGAAAGGCGAAAAGATAGGAGTGATTGGACCCAACGGGATTGGAAAATCAACCTTAATTCGTTTGCTGACTAAAGATATTGAGCCGCATGAGGGCAGAGTCAAACATGGAACAAATATTGACATCACCTATTTCGATCAGCAAAGGACTGAACTCAACCCTAATCATAGTATAAAACAAACTCTGTGTCCCGGCGGAGGCGACCAGATTTTTCTTCAGGATAAAACCATGCATATTGCTGGTTATTTGAAGAATTTTATGTTTGATCCTAAAATGATGCATGATAAGGTCTCGACATTATCGGGGGGCGAAGCAAACAGATTACTGCTTGCAAAGGCGCTGATTCGCCCTGGTAATTTCTTTATATTAGATGAGCCAACCAATGATCTTGATATGGATTCTCTCGAGATGCTGCTTGAGATTCTGGCTGACTATAAAGGAACGCTCATAATAGTTAGTCACGACCGCGATTTCTTAGAAAGGTTAGTTACTAGAACTATTATTTTTAATCAGCAGAAAATTGTAGATCTCTATGGCGGGTATGCTGATTATTTAAAAATGAAAGATGTTTCAGATACTGCTAAAACAGGAGCAAAAAACAATAAATCAAAGAAGCAGATAGCGGCTAAAGAGAGCCCGGATTCTGCCTCAGAAAAAGCCAAAAAGCCGTCTAAGCTCAGCTACAAATATGCCAGGATGCTTGAAGTATTGCCAGGAGAAATTGAATCATTAGAAGATAAAATCAAGCAAACGGAAGCAGATTTGGCGCAAGATGGATTATATAATAATAGCCCTGAGCAATTTAAAATTCTCTCTGATAAGCTAGCCAGCTTTCAGCAATTGCTTGAAACAAAAATGGATCAATGGCTAGAAGTAGAAATAATGCAAGAAGAAATAAACGGAGGCACAAAATGAGCAAGCAAAGCCTATATGCATTATTTTCGTCCGTCTTCTGCTGCGTGATTATTGCAAGTAACTTAATTTTCCAAAAATTTATTGACCTGCAGATTTTTTCATATCATTTATATTTGTCGGTTGGTATATTATTTTACCCCATCACTTTTCTCATTTCAGATTTAGTAGTAGAGTTTTATGGCAAAAAACAGGCAAATAATATCTTGAAGATCTCTATTTTATGCAGCATGATTGTCTATGCGTTGATTTCCATTTCTGCGCATACTACAGCCGAGCCATGGTCTAAGATTGACGATAAAACCTTTAATATGGTGTTTGGCGTATATAATATTAGCGTGATCTCGTCTTTTATTGCTGGATATATCGGGCAAATATGCGATATACAAATATTTGCTTACTTAAAGAAGCTAACCGGAGAGCGATATTTATGGCTTAGGAATATGCTAAGCACCATCTGCGGACAAATAGCTGATAGCCTGATAGTAGTAGTAAGCTTATTTGCATTTCAAATAATCGCTGATCAGCAATTTTATGATATAATAATTAGCAGTGTTATATTTAAAATCATGACTGCAATTCTAACCGTCCCAATTTTTTATGCTATTTACTTCTTGTTAAAAAGATTTTTAAGAAATTAATATATTAAAATACCACCCCGATATAAAAATATTGATAAAAATTAACTATATGCTATAATCTAGGACTAACAATTAAAGTGCAGTGTATAATTTAAGAAGAAAAAAATGTCAGATTACAGTAATACTAGAGATGCCATATCTTTACTAGAATTTTATATAGAAAGAAATAACCTAACAGTTTTATATAGCAATAATAATTTTGAGCCACTTGCTTATAATCAAGATGTAGTAATATTTACAGCTAAAAATGGAGATATATCTACAATAAACATTCTCATAGATGCTGGAGTTAGTTTAAATGCCCAAAATAATATAGGTTACAGTGCTTTAATGTGGGCGTGTATTAAAGGTAATACTGATATAGCACTAACTCTTGTTAAAGCAGGCGCTAATTTGGACCTACAAGATCAAAGTGGTTACAGTACTTTAATGTGGGCAATTGACAAAGGGCATACTGACATAGTTCCCAATCTTTTAGCCTATGGGTCTGATTTAAATCTACAGGATGAATCTGACTATAACGCTTTAATGGTGGCAATTATTCAAGGCCATGCTGATATAGCACTAACTCTTGTTAAAGCGGGCGCTAATTTGGACATGCAAAATGAAGGTGGAAGAAGCGCTTTAATGCTGGCAATTATTCATGGCCATACTGATGTAGCTATAGCTCTTATTGAAAACGGTGCTAATATAGAACTACAAGATCAAAGTGGATTCACTGCACTTGCTGCTAGTGCGGCACAGAATAATTTAGAGATTTATAACATCTTGATTAAAAAAATAACTGATGCTGGTTTAGAAAGTATAAATATTAATAAAGCAGTTCTATGTGCTTCTTACGTGGGCGATAAGAAAAATATTGAAGTTATGCTTGATAAGGGAGCAAAATTACATATAAATTATCGCTCTGGTAAGAATCCAATAATGTTAGCAATAGAAAATAATAAAATGGAATTTGCAGATTATCTAGTGCAATTAATAATTAATAAATTAAAAGACTCTGCAGATGCTTTAGAAAAAGCGCAAGATACAAACAGTCTAAATAATATTCAAATATTGAATAAAAAAGATATTTTAGAATTAATTAATTGCTATATAAATTCACCTTCAAAATATATTTCAAAAATAGAACAAGATGAAGATTTTGATGAAAACGATATAAAAGAAGCAAAAGAACTTATTGATAAATATAATTCTTTATATGCATGTAAAATTGAAGAAAAGATTAAGAAATACGTATGCGATTATCATGACAAAATCCAATCAGCTGGTGATAAGCAAATTGATTCGGAGCCTGAGAGTATCTATAATCCTTGGATAGAAGAAGAAAGCATTGATGTAGAATATAACTTTACTTCTGCTGCAGATGGTTCCGAATCAAATGAAGAACATGAAATTGATCTGGCAGGAGGTGATTTTGCAGATAGTAATTAGCAGTCATTATTTTTAAAATAATGACTGCATTTATAATCGCCCTATTTTTTTAACAAATCCAGTTTTATTGGCTGTATACCGCTATGACTGGCGCATGATCTGAGGGCTTACTCTTCTCTCTTGTTTTGTAATCAATAAAACAATCTTGCAAATACTGAAGTGCATTGCTTGTTGATAATATAGAATCTATTCTCATACCTTTATTTTGTTCGAAAGACCCGGCTCTGTAATCCCACCATGAAAACTCTTTTTTTTCTGGATATTTAGCGCGGAAATTATCAATAAATCCTGAGTTTAGTATAGTGCGTAATTTCTCCTGCTCTTTATGTGTAAAACAGGTAGAGTTTCTTAAAGCTTCAGGAGCATGAACGTCAATATCAAATGGGGCTATATTATAATCCGAGCCAATAAAAACTTTTTCTTCAATGCTATTAATTGATTTTATATAATCAGTAAATGCATCATAAAAATTTAACTTAATATCAAATTTATCGCTACCAACTTCACCACCATTTGGGGCGTATAAAGAAATCACCCTTATATAACCAATTTCAGTATTAAAACACCCTTCTATGAATCTGGATTGCTCTGGAATTGGATTATTAGGGAAGTCGGTTTTTATTTCATCTGCTGGTATTTTCGAGAGTATTGCAACGCCATTATAAGTTTTTTGACCATGCAAATATAAATTATAAGGTAAATGAGACATCTCTAAACTTGGAAATTGCTCATTGATGCATTTTAGCTCCTGCAAACATATAATGTCAGGATCGTGCTCTTCAATTAATTCCTTTAGATGCTCTAAGCGTACTTTAACAGAATTTACATTCCAAGTGACTATTTTTAAACTCATAATATTATACACCTACTTCTAAATAGTTTTATTTATTGATAGTACAAGATAGCAGCCGCGTTATAACAACTTAAATTACTTACCCAAGCAAAGCAACTAACGCTCCCCAATACCAACCAGGCTTGCGGCAAAATCTTTGCTGATAAATGGCTTTAGGTCATCCACTGCTTCACCAATGCCAATGAAATGTACAGGCACATTAAATTTTTGTACTATGCCAACCAAAGCTCCTGCTTTAGCGGTGCCATCTAATTTGGTTATAACCAGGCCACTAATATCTGAATGCTCTTTAAATTGCTCTACTTGCATAGTTGCATTTTGTCCGGTAGTGGCGTCGATTACCAACAAAGAATGATGCGGCGCGCTAGGGTCCGCTTTCTTTATAACCTTAATAATTTTGCTAAGCTCATCCATCAGATTCTTATGATTATGCAATCTGCCAGCAGTATCTATAAACAAAATATCTGTGCCATTATCAAGGCACTCAGTTACCGCTTTAAATGCTACGCTTGCAGGGTCTGCCTTATGCTCTCCTTGAAAAAAATCAGCACTTGATCTTTTCGCCCATTCTTCTATTTGCTCAGTCGCTGCAGCGCGGAAAGTATCACAAGCCGCAATCGCAACCTTGTGCCCTGCATTCTTATACAGTTCGGACATTTTACCAATAGTCGTAGTTTTGCCATTACCATTCACGCCGCAAACCAGCACTACATTCAGGCGCCCTTTTTCTATCTCAAATTGATGATCCTGTTTTTGCAGTATTTCAGAAACCACTCCAGCCATATGCTGCTTTACTTCTTCGCTGCTAACTTCTTTATTGAACTTAGCCGCGCGCAGAGAGTCGATAATTGCAGAAGACACATTAGTGCCAACATCAGAGCTGATAAGCAGATCTTCTAGCTCTTCTAGGGTTTCATCATCTAGCTTCTTTTTAATCAAAACATGCTCTATACCGCTAGTAATTTTACTAGATGTTTTACTTAAAGCTCCCTTTAATTTACTAAAAAAACCTGCCATTTCTACCCTAATTTATTATAAAAGCTACACTGCTCCCGTGCAATAGGAAAATTATATCAAAACCCTACTTATTTCATATTTAGTTTAGGCTCATTCTCGCGCAGCAAATGAGTGATAAGATCGTGAAAAATACTCTCTTTAATTGCCTGACTAATATTCTCTTTTTCCTTAGCCATAAGTTTTTTAGCTTCTGCCTGATTCACTGTAGCGCCTTTATAATGAAAGAACCGAACTTCATCATTAGGTTCTCCTCCTATGTAAGCAACGGTATTTTCACCCTTGCTAACTGCAAACAT
>JAHDBQ010000073.1 GCA_020630305.1 Alphaproteobacteria bacterium
GTTGGGCATAATGTACGCGTTAAGCGCGGCGCAATATTAGTGTCACAAGTTGGAATCGCTGGCAGCAGCGAGATAGGTTCTTACTGCGTTCTAGGTGGTCAAGTGGGGATTGCTGGCCACGTAAGCATAGCTGACGGGGTGCAGCTAGGTGGTCAGGCTGGAGTGAGTCGCAATATAACCGAACCAAAAGCAATTATGTCAGGCTCTCCTGCCGTACCAATACGCGATTGGCACAAGCATTCAATAATTTTAAAGAAATTAATCAGTAAAAAATAGCGTGCTATTAAGAGTAATGATGAGTGCTAGGTCATATTCGAAATCATAAAGTTATTTTTATGTATCCCACTTTAAACAGTAAAGCTTAAGGTGGGATTGATATTATATTAATGTCACTCCAGTTAAATTAAACAGAAATTCACCCTGAGCGCCTCTATAGTTTGCATTGCGGTATTAGCAGCAATTTGCTTAAGTTCTTTTGTATCAGAGATATCTTTCTTATCAATTTGAACTGAAAGCTCTTTGTTTTTAAGTTTCTCATAGAATTTATCGGTTATTTGCTCAATTGTATGCTTGCCATCAAGGTTCTTGATTATTTCTACTTGGTGCGGGTCAAAATTGATCATTTGATTTAAGGTATTTGTTACCCAAAATCCCCTTCTATCTAAAGCGCTTTTGCTTTGCGCAAGAACTAGCGGGCTTGCTTTAGGCTTTTCTACTGCTTTGTTGTTATATTTTGGTTTGTCCGCTAGGAACTGTACAGAGCCACCAAGGATCAATCTCTTAATTGTCTCAAGAGTGCCTTGTTCCACTTCTTTTTTATCTAATTTTTTATTCAAAAGCAACGTCTCCGCTACTATTTCTTTTATTGAAAGAGGAGCTCCCATATTTTTATACAAGGCTATCAAGATAGATTTGCCAACTGGAGTTTTAGAAGCAAGAGACGTATTGCCAACATAGAACATAACCTGGCTATCATCTTCAATATTTACCTCCGGAGAATCCTCATGCGGGCGAACAGTGGTGAAATAATATAATTTCTCTAGCTCTTTATCCTGCATGTCTCTATTTACTTCATTCTCTGGGTGAGTAAGAATGGTATTTCTCATACGTGTATTATTGATGAAATCAATATATTGCTCTAGCTGAATTGCTTTAGTTATCTTAGATAAAGTTTCAGCTGCTTTTTGAGGTAAATTGCCAAAATACATTTTCTCGATATTTGTATCTCCAACATAGACAAGTTTTTTAGCAGCAGCGCCTAACACAAAGTCGCTAAAGTAGAATGCTTTATTTTCTTCTGATAAAAATTCTTCTCTTAAAACTTGATTATTTACCGTATTCATTGTATCTGCCATCTGCGACATAAAATCTGCATATGCATCTTGTCTACCCTCTAAAGATTCTTTTATAAAAGCTAGGGAAGCTCTGGCCTGCTGAGTTTGCTCATTTTTATCTTGGATTGGCCCGGCATGGAATTTCATTAAATCGCGAACGTTATTTAACATGTTGCAGCCCGGCAGAGTGTTGTACCCCACCACTGCTAAACCATTCTTGCTAAGTAATGATTTTATAGTGTCGAAGATTCTCTCTCTATCTTTATCACTTACCCAAGAGAAAATATTTCTACATAGGATGTAGTCAAAGCTACCAAGTTTGGAGTCGATTTTTTCAATATCCATATTTGTGATTTGAATATTTTTAATCTTTAAATCTTT
Source organism: Alphaproteobacteria bacterium (assembly GCA_020630305.1). GTDB lineage: Bacteria > Pseudomonadota > Alphaproteobacteria > Rickettsiales > Rickettsiaceae > Megaera_A. The sequence continues at coordinate 1,716 of JAHDBQ010000073.1, forward strand.
GATATTTTTCATTCCCTCGTTGGCTTCATCGGCAGAAAAATTAATACCGATATTCTCTGAGTTTGGATATGAAAGTGCAAATTGAAGAAGCCCTTCGCCAGTCGAACAACCTATTTCTAGAACTTTTGCCTTTTCTAATGGTGCAGACTTGCCAGCAAATAAAGTCATTACGCTTTTTAAATGCTCTGGTCTTGCAAGATCTCCTGGGTATGCACTAGATGGAACTTGGTAATTGGTTTTAGTTTTTGTTGCGGTCTTTGCCATAATTTTCTCTCCTTTTTTTAATTTTCAACAAATAGTTGCAAACAACCATAGTAGATTACGAGGGTGATCTACTATTATTTCTTGTTTAGAAGAATTATAGAGAGAAATCAAACAATTTTTTTATACTCAAAGTAAATTTTTCTGACTGCATAAATCCAAAGCACACATACAGATATAAAAATAATCATCAATCCTGGTGCAATGGAATGGTATGTTGCCATTGGTACTACGGTAAAAATCACAGACTGAATAAGACCGCTTGCAGACTTGCCAATCTTAGGGCTTATTATGTCTACAGCGGCTTTGCCCTTAGTTTTTAGTTCCTTATTCAGCGGAATATATAGCATCTGACGTGAGGTGTCCCAGATTGAATATTTAGATCCCTTAGAAAGAATATTTTGCACTGCTCCAACAAAAACCGCCAGTGCAAGTGGTGACATTAATATCGCACCTTCGAAGAAGCTAAGTATCTTATCATCATAAACTACAATAAAGAAAAATGCAGATCCTGTTACTAAAATAATTATAGGAGAAATAACCGCAGCTGCAAACCAACTTCTGTTACGCATAATATTATTGCCAATGATAGTCATAACCATAATCGCTACACCGGTCCACATAATGTAGATGCTATTGAAGCTTGCATATTCATTTACCGTTGGGTATAGTAACTTAATTTTAGCCTTCCATACCGCCTCAATTAAGTTCATCGAAAGACCGAAGGAAGATGTGCATATAAGCATTAACCACAAATATTTAGATCTAGAGATGTATCGAAAACTTTCAATCAGTCCCATTTTAGGTTTGCTTTGTTTGTCCGTTGCTTTTTTAGATGAATATTCTGGGCAGTCAATTAAATTCTTCGTAACATAACGAATCAAAATACAAGAAAGCACAGTCGATATGGCAACCATAGAAATCGAAACCTGAGCTAGCATTATCTTATCATCAGATACAGTAAAATACTTATGAATAATGCTATGATCAGAAGATAAGTTTGCCATCATCAGGCCTACAATTATCAATGAGGAATTCCCAAATAATGAAAATAAAGTATAGAAACGCTTTGCTTGCTCTGTCTTTGTAATTTCATTAGCTATTTGCCAGAACATTAATACATAAAATATATTAGGCCAAAGCTCAGAAAAAGCATAAAATATTGTGTAACTCCAATTGCCAATTATCGCTATATACCATTTATAATGCGGATAATTTTCCATGTAATAATGCAGCTTCTCTCTATCCATATGGTAAAAGTCGATATTTGGATAAATAATAAATGCAAATATTACAAAAAATAAGGTAAAAGCAGAAACTAAATAATAGAATATTCGATCAAATGAAAGCTTATTGAGCATTATTGCGTAAATAACAACAAATAATGCTGATATTGGCGTTACTACATAAACTTTTGTAAAGCTAGTGACCTCAGCGCTAACTTCGGAAATTAAGATGCTATCTTTTAAAATACGCAGGATATTTTGATTGAATAATAAACAAAACATCAATAAAGACATGGGAATAAATCTACCAAGCTCATGCTTGTGAATTGGCCAGAATATATTCCGTATTTTGTTATTAAATGGTTTGAATTCTTTATCAGACATAGCTAGTTGTACAACCTACAGGACAAAAAAAAAACCAAAAATATAAAAATAATTCTATATCTAAAATATAATTTTTATGTCGTAAGGTTTTGATTATAGTATCAGCTACTAAATCCGCTATATTTACGAACATTCATTATTAAGATTGAACAATATCATCAAAATAATAAATAGTCAAGATAAATATTAAGAAATACTATTTGTATTTGTAAGTTTGAGGCTAGTTTTCAATATCAAGACGTTTACTGATTTCTTTGTAAGCTTCGATTAGCTTCTCAGGATTATTTTCAGCAATTTCATAGCATAATTTTTCATTAGTTTTCATATCCCATAATCTACAAGTATCAGGCGAAATTTCGTCGATTAACATATGGAAAAAGTTTTCTCCATTGAACACTCTTCCAAACTCTAGCTTGATGTCTACCATACGAATACCAGTACTTGCAAATAGTCCCATCAAAAAATCATGCACACGCATTGCAGTAAGTTTAATATCTTCCAGCTCTTTTTTTTGAAGCCAAGCAAAATTGACTATCTGATCCTCATTGATAGCAGGATAGTTGAGTTCTTTGTTTTTAACTCTAAAATCTATAATAGGTTTATCAAAAACAAAACCCCTCTCCATGCCAAAATCCTTTACATATCTTCCAGAGGCAACGGTGCTGATATGCACCTGCACCGGGCAAATATCAACATATTGTATTAATTGCTGGCGCATGTTTAGCTTTTCAATGAAATGATTTTCAACGCCAATCATTTCTACTTGCTGCATTAAATGAGCAGAGATCTTATTATTCAAAACTCCCTTGCCGGCAATTTCAATTATCTTGCCGTTGCTTAATCTGATGCTGTCATCAAAAGACATAGTAAGAGAATATTCTTCCTCTGTTTCGTATAATGTCTTGCTAGATCCTTTATATATTTTGTATTTTTTCATATATCTAAAATAACCAATTAAAGAACCAAACAATCAGATTCCAATAAATAAATATAGCTACTACTGCAACAATTAAACCAATCACAGCAATGCATAAACCTATAATTACTGTCAATCCATCCTTATTCAAAAAACCAAGTGCAATAACAGCAATGCCTTGTGCAGGAATTGCATTTGTAAAAGGTAATGGGAGAGTTACCGCAATAGAGGCAATTAGAAAAATAACTCCAATAATACGCTGAAAATTTTCTGTATTTAAAAATTCCATGCGCGGCTTTACTATTTTTTCTATTTTTTCTAAGATGGGCGTTATTTTTTTGCTCATCATGATTAAAGTATCATTTTGCATTTCTCTATTTGCAACACGTTTTGGTAATTTAACTTTTGAGCTGCCTGTGATAACTTGTACAGACAAGATAATTAGAGGTATACCAAATATTGTTGTAAAACCAGGAGGGAAAGGTAGAGGAAGTGCAGCAGGAAAAGCAAAAAACATTATCGCAAGCAAAATACCACTTTCTTTGAATTCTTCCATAATATCTGCTATTCGGGTCACGCCGCCTTTAGATTTCTGGCCAATATTATGCATCATCTGAGAGGCTAAAATTACATCTGGCCTTTTTTTGATAATCTTACGTATGTTTTTGAGCATATTAATTATACAATGTTTTTAGCTATTTATTAGTTTAATCTTAAACCAGTTTGAGACATAATACAAATTGTTCCTATCAGGTATGGCATAGATTACTATCATAATATGTATTTTCTAATAAAAATCAATCTTTTTAACGACAAAAGAAAAATAAAACATGAAA
>JAHDBQ010000074.1 GCA_020630305.1 Alphaproteobacteria bacterium
TTCACTAATATTGTTTTTGTATAGAAAATATATTACGTCTATATTTAATTAACAACGCCGTATCTTATTATATAAATTTTAAGGTAATAGAATTAATGGCTTTTTTAAGCTCCTAGCGCAAAGTTTTTGTTGCTTCAAGATTTCTTCGTTTACTTACGCAATATTTTATTGCCTTTTTATAGTAACTTACCATGAGATTGATAGTGTTTATGCAAAATATTTTATGATTTAGATATTATATTTTTTCTCTTGAATGCTTATCCATTAAAGGGGAAAAATGTAATTAGATCAATTACAAAAGATAAAGTAGAAATGCTGTCAAACTCATGGTAATTTACTACAAATAACAGGGGGAAGAATGAAGAATAATAGAAAAGGTAAGAATACTAAAGGGAAAAAACACGCAGATGTAGAGGATCTTTTAGAAATTGAAGAGCAAGAAGAAAGCCTACAACAGGAAGGTTTTCAAGAGGGCGCGGATGAGCGCGAGGCTTCCAAACCTAAAAAAGGAGTTTCTGCTAGAGTTACTAAATTTGCAAAGAGAAATTTAGGTGCCGCCGCTGAAAAAGCCAGCTCTTTAGCTGAAAAAGTTGGAGGAGCCCCAAATTTTGACGAAGCCTTCAAAAAAGGTGTAGGAGGGGTGATGGGAATAGGATATAACCTTACAAAAGCAACTGTTGCAGGAGCGGCCGCATTTGGACTAATAGCTGTTGATATATTAGGTAAAACAGTAAAAAAAACATATAAATCATTCAGCAAAAGCTCCACTGAAGAAAATGCATCAGAACTCATGAATGAACTAGCTCCTTCAGACTCTTTAGAAGATGAGAAAGAAAACCAAGCGCATTTAGTAGGCGAGAACTCTGCTGATGAAAGAGAAGAGAGTTCTGAAGGTTAGCTTTTTTCAATATACGAACTTACTACATTACAAGATACTCTTATGCTTACACCTATCGTTTAATTGTTATGGCTTTTCAGTATTTTGTAGAATTTATTAAATTTTTGTTCCAAAAAATGTTTTTTTGCTGTATAATTCTAGTCATTATTTTAAAGATTATGGAACAGTTCTAGATGAACAAGCGCAGATCTATATTTTTATCAGCCATTTCTGGTAACGTCTTAGAATATTATGACTTTACCGTATATGCAGTTTTTACTGCTTCTATTGGCCGCGCCTTTTTCCCTGAAGGCGATGAATTTATGAGCGACTTATATACTCTTATGGTTTTTGCTGTAGGGTTCATAACACGCCCAATTGGAGGTATAATATTTGGATATATAGCAGATAAATATGGCCGAAGAGCCTCGCTTATTACTTCCATGCTCGGCATGACAGTTCCAACTTTTACAATTGGCTTGATACCTAATTTTTCTGAAATAGGCTACCTAGCTCCTGCATTACTAGTAATAATGCGCCTGTTACAAGGATTGTGCATTAGCGGTGAAGGGGCTGGAGCTGCTATATTTATCCTTGAGCATTACCAGAATTTAAGGCCAGGATTTACTGCCGGAATTGTACATGCATCAAACCTAGCTGGAACATTACTAGCTGCGATTGTTGGTATATTCTTGCAAACTTATTTTGCAGGTGTAGAATTTATCTGGCGCTTTGCTTTTATCTTAGGGGGTGTTATGGGTCTTGGAGGGTTTTACATAAGACTCAGAGTATCCGAGACGCCAATATTTAAGATGTTAGCTGAGAAGAAAAAGACCTTGAAATCGCCATTCTTGCATGTTTTAAAAACTGCAAAAGTGTCGATGTTTATTACATTTTGTCTGGGTGCTAGTGCAAGCAGCGTGGTATATCTAATTAAAACATATATTAATATTTACCACACGCACGTCCTGCATTTTAGCGAAACTACTGCAAAATATTATCTAACATATGCAACTATAATAATGATGTTTACCATGCCACTATCAGGCTATTTATCCGACATATTCGGGCGCCTGCGCACAATTACATGTTCTGCGATTGGAGTATTGGTTTGCATATTACCAGTATTCATAATTATCTCATACGAACAAACCTATATGCAAGTTATTGCAGTAACTATGCTTGCAATTATGGGAGGAATGATTGCTGGTTCTGCTTATATATTTATTATATCATTATTCACTCCAGAGCAAAGATTCTCTGGCGTTGCATTTAGTTATAATTTTGGCGTTGCTTTGTGCGGCGGAACATCAGCTTTTATTTCAAGATTTTTGGTCGAATCTACTGGCAAGTTCTACTCACCTGCTTTTTATATTATCTTTACATCTTCTGTGTTCCTTATTAGTATTTATATACTTCGCAAGCCTGTAAGAGAGTTGCTTGATATAAATCTAAAACAAAAATGACCAAAGCGCTTTTTGGGTTATATGCAGAATATTTAACTGCTATCCTTTATTTTTTTAAGTTTCATAGAATTTTGCATCATAGATACAAAACCAATGTTGGTGAGATTGACTTAATAGCTACAAAGAGAAAAACAATAGTTTTTGTTGAAGTGAAAGCAAGAAAACATGGTTTGCACGAGAATATTGTTTCGGAAAATCAGCAAAAGCGTATAATAAGAACTGCGGAATTATTTATTGCAAAACATAAGGAGTATCAGGGCTATGATCTTCGAATTGATCTGGCAGTTGTACGGCCTTTTAAATTACCGCAAATAATTAAAAATGCATGGTAGAATTATGAATAATGAAGAAAATAACAGAAGGGAATTGGCGGCTAAATGGTTCCAGCATTTGCGCGATGAGATTTGTTTTGAATTTGAAAAAATTGAACATGAATATTCAATCAAAAATAAATTAGAATATGCATCTTTTAATAAAAAGCTATGGCAGCGCAGCGAGCACGAAGGCGATGGTGGCATGATGTCCATTATGCATGGTAATGTTTTTGAGAAAGTGGGGGTTAATATTTCGACTGTCCATGGGGAATTTACTGAAAAATTCAGCAAGAAAATTCCTGGTACAGAAAGCAGTAAAGAATTTTTTGCAACAGGTATTTCTGTTGTTGCTCATATGAATTCTCCTCTTGTTCCTGCTGTTCATTTCAATACTAGATATATAGAAACCAGCAAGAATTGGTTCGGTGGCGGCAGTGACCTAACGCCAACTATAGAAGATAAAAAAGAAGCAGATTTTTTTCACGCAGAGCTTAAGAAAATGTGCAATCAACATGATAAATCATATTATGCAAAGTTCAAAAAACAATGTGATGAATATTTTTATTTAAAGCACAGAAAGGAGCCCAGAGGCGTAGGGGGCATTTTTTACGATTATCTGGGAAATATCAGCGATAATGATTTTGACAATAACTTTGCTTTTACGAAAGATGTAGGTAGATCTTTTTTAGAAATTTACAAGCAGATTGTGCGCAGTAAAATGTATGATCATTGGAGTGAACAGCAGAAAGAAAAGCAGCTTGTAAAGCGCGGACGTTATGTTGAGTTTAACTTACTATATGATCGCGGCACTATTTTTGGTCTAGAGACGGGAGGGAACACTGAGGCTATTTTGATGTCTTTGCCTCCTGAAGTAAAATGGCCTTAATATATTAAATTACTTCTTCCAACGATTATGGAACCAGAACCATTGTCCGGGGCGCTCATTTATCCACCCTTCTAGAGTTCTGTTAATATCACTCATTATGTTATAACAATCCTGATCCATATCGCCAGTTTTTGTGTAGCTCATTGGCTTATGAATTATGGCTTTGAATTTAGTATTTCTCCCTTCTCTAATTAACTGAACCGGCACTATCGGGTAGTCATATTGCAGGCCAAGGCGCGCCATAGCAGGCGCAGTCATTGCCGGCATTCCAAAGAATGGTACTTCGATCCCATCATTCATTTTTTGGTCAACTAGCATGGCGATTGATTTTTGCATTTTTATTGCCTTTACTAAATCCCTAACGCCTTCTTTTCCCTTAGCGATCATAGTAATACTTTCATCATCTGCCCGCTCTTGAAGCAGCTTTTTGTCAACATGTGGATTATTAGCTGGGCGATACACAATGCCAAATTTTGGGTATACATCATTTATTTTGCGTATCATTACATCCCAATTAGCTTGATGCCCAAGAAACATCATAAAAGGACGCCCATTATCCTGAAACTCTTTGATATTCTCCATGCCAGAAAAACTCACTCTTTTATTCATCTCTTCAGAACTCAAAGAATTAATAAACGGGAACTCGCCAATATACCTGCCAAAATTATCCCAAATATCAATCAATGTTTTTTCTATATCAATTTTATCACCATATACATTCTTCAAATTACGCCTAGCAATATTGCTTACTGGTAAATAAGGGCCAATAAATCTGGTAAGAGCTGCGCATATAGATGCGGATCGGTCTACCGAAAATAACCTTAGCAGCTTCGTAATAATAATCAGAAAAATATATTCTATTATGTGCCTTATTTTCTTTATCATAATCTATCTTTTACTCTTTAAAATTAGCTGCATTAATTCATCTTTTTTATCAAAAGCTAAATCCACCTCAGCGTATCCAATGCCCCTAGAATCTTCTATCTTGACTAGATCCTTACTGGTTGTGATTAAGCTGTAATTATTTTGCTTTGCATTCTCTTTCAGCTCTAATATATCTTCTTTGGAATAATTATAGTGATCAGGAAATGGTTTTGTTTTAGCTACTAAAATTCCATTCTCTTCGAGCATTTTAAAAAAACGATTCGGATCCCCAATCCCAGAAAAAGCCAGATAATTCTTTGTAGAATCTAATTTATTAGACAACTTAATAGTGGCAGAAAAGAAGCTTTTGTTGCTATCTTGAATTTGCTTTAACAGTTTTCTATCACTACATTCTTTGCCTATCATAAAAATTACGTTGCAGCGCTTCATGCAAGAAGTGAATTTCTCTCGCATTGGCCCAGCTGGTAGAATATGGCCGTTGCCATTTGCTCTTTTAGAATCAAATGCCAGGATAGAAAAATCTTTCACAAATCCTGGATTTTGTATGCCATCATCAAAAATAATCACTTCAGGGCGCAACTGGCTTATTAACTTTTTTGCGTATTTTGGCTTTGTGCTTGCAATTACCCTACCATATTTATTAAGCAGCTTAGACTCATCTCCAACATCTGTAGCGGAGTCTGATTCTTCAACTATCTTAGCTCCTTTTAGGCTTGATCCATATCCTTTAGTCACCACCACATAACTAATATTTTTTTTAGCAAACTCTTTGCATAGCATCTTTACTATTTGCGTCTTTCCAGTTCCGCCAACGCTAGCATTACCAA
>JAHDBQ010000075.1 GCA_020630305.1 Alphaproteobacteria bacterium
AAGCATGTCTTTATTTATGTATCAGTCACCTAATAAAGCAAAGAGGCTGCATTTTGATGTGCTTCCAAAGTCAGTAGATGAATATTTGGCATTTAATAAAAAATATCATGAGGAAGAAGATATTCAGAAAAAATTAGCCAATCCGGTTTATCATATTCATAATGGTGATGTGCCAGAGATTAATAATTATGGGATTAGCTTTGCGCTGCTACTTAATTTAGCATCTGTTTGTAACCCTGATGATAAATCTGTACTTTGGGGTTTCATTTCTAAATATGCTCCAGACGCCACTCCTGTGAATGCACCATATTTAGATCATATGACTGGCTTTGCTGTAAATTATTATAATGATTTTGTTAAAAGCACAAAAGATTATTTGGCTGCAAATGAAAAACAAAAGCAGCTGCTTAATCAGATTGTTGAATCCTTGCAAGGCGTAAATGGTTCAGAAACTGCAGAGGAAATACAAAGCTTAATCTATGCAATTGGCAGAGAGGCAGGCTATGAGAATTTAAGAGATTTCTTTAAAGAGATATATCAGATATTGCTCGGCCAGACTCAAGGACCAAGGCTAGTTAGCTTTTTCAAACTATACGGAATTCAAGAAACAATAGCTTTAATTAAAAACAAAATGTAGTCTCGTTAAAGGGGTTATAAGATCCTCCAAGCGAGTTCAGAATGACACCCGAGGGTGTGGCGAGTTAAGTGGCCATAATTAAAATCCTATGCTCAATTATATTTCGTCATTGGCGGGCTTGATCCGGAATCTCTACTTAAATTTTCAAGGGTGTAATAGGCTGAAATGGTAATGAGATCCTGAAATAAATTCAGAATAACACCTAGGTGAGGAGAGGTGTAATGTTAAAATCAGAATTCAGAAGCTTAAACAAACTATGTTACCCCAGATTTGCCCGTGATCTCTATTTTATTAGCAACATGTGTAATATGCTGAAGGGTTTGTAAAATAAATAAGAGTAATTTTTTTATGATCAAGAATTAGATACTTGTTTTTTTCTTTTAGTCATGTATAAATTTCCAGTGTTAGAACTAGAAACAAATAGAGTGCAATGAAACAAGGAAAGTTTGAAAAAAAATTTGTAGCTACTTTTTTCAAAAGTGAACTATATAAAAGATTGGTAGGTTCTATTGATCCGGATTATTATGCAATTATTATCCAAGATAAACAGAATAAAGAAAAATTCATCACTATACTAAGATCAGTTGATAATAATTATAATTTATTATTTGGTTTGGATATTGAAAGATTTAAATATTCGATTCAAAAATCTTATGCTATTTCTAGTTTTTTAAATACGTCCATGCATTACAGGCAAAGAAATCAAATCACTCCTGATAAAAATGCTGAGTCTGATATTAAGAATAAATCGGATCTTTTTAAATTGATAGCTTCATTTACAGATACAGGTTATAAAGAGTTTTGTGATAGTGCGGAATATAGAAATAATATGCAAAAAATTATTGCAAATAATCTTTTTAATGAGTCTGAGTTGAAGAAGCTATGCGAGGATCATACAAAAGAGTATATAAAACTGATTGCAGATAATATGTATGAAGTAGCTATCATGCTAAAAAATGGGAGCAAAATAGGAGATGTAATAAAATTATTGCACTGTTCATCTAGTGAATTAAAAAAAATTACAATTAGATTTGGAAAGCTTAAGAAGCTAAAAGATGCAGCTGATGAAACAAAGCATAAGAAAGAGCTTTATAAAGAATATTTTGATAAACAAAATACGCAATCAGACGCAGGTCTTTGCTTGCTGAGTAAAGACCTGGAAAAAGAAATATTTGGCGCTTTTAAAAATATTACACAACTCAAGAGTACTGTAAATGGTACAGTGTTTGGCGGGCAAGAGGTGTACGCTGGGAACTTAAGTCTATTTAATGATATATGTAAATATGGATTGCATGAAGATGCTAACTCAGCTTTAAATCCAGCAGGTGATTTAAATTATTATAATAAACCTATTGCCGATTCTTATCTTGAAGGCTAATATTTTATTTGCTTATATTAAACGCTTGGAGTATATTAGATAAAGTATAACATAACTCATAACAAAACAAAAGAATGAAAAACATAATATTTTTAATGGTGTCTGCCATTATATTTTTAGCAGCTTGCACAACTAAAGGCAAAAGAAGATGGGGAATGCTTGATTCAATGCCAACTGAAGAATATATAAAGAAGAATCAGCCTATGGATATGCCTCCGCACTTTATAGAAGGTGACTATCCAAAAGTTAGCGTGCCAGATCAAAAGAAAAAATAACTTTTTCCTGCTATTTAGTTTTTTAAAAGATTATGATGAACGCCTTAGTGGTAATTTATCTAGAGTATTATGATAGATAAAAAGAAATGCTTTATTTTTGGTTATGGTTATACTGCTGATTATTTAAGAAAGATGTTATTAGGTAGTGGCTGGGAAGTTGTAGTTACTTCTAGGCAGAAACATACACAGTTTGCAGATAAGGACTTTGTGATCGACTATAGTGATGCTGCTATAGTTGAGCATGAACTTGCTGATTCTACCCATCTAGTTTCAACAGTGCCGCCGGATGATTCTGGTGATGTTATTTTTAAAGATTTTCCGGATTTTGACAAACTCACCGCCAATATTTATAGCACGCATTACATATCTGCAACTAGCGTGTATGGCAACCATGATGGAAATATAATTGATGAGAATATAGAGGTTGCGACTAAAAATGGCGGAGATCAAGGGCGCATTGAGGCTGAGCATCAATGGGACTCATACGCTAAAAGAAATAATTTTCCCCTTAATATATACCGGCTTAGCGCAATTTATGGGCCAGGTCGTAGCGCTCTTGATAGAGTAAAATCTCAAAAAATTTCTGTGCACAAAAAAGGACATTTGTTTTCTAGAATCCATATAGAAGATATTACAAATATTCTGTGCGTAGCGTTAGTAGAGAATAAAAATGAGAGTAGGGTGTATTCGAAAGAGATATATAATTTGGCAGATGATTACCCTGCAACTATTTCAGAAGTTAATAATTATGCTTGTAAGCTTCTTGATTTGCCGCCTTTACAAGTAATTGATTATGATGATGCAAATCTAAACCCCAGAATGCGCAAGTTTTTTGCAAGCAATAAAAAAATTGACAATCAAAAAGTCAAAAAAGCATTCAAATTAAAACTAAAATATCCAGATTATAAAACGGGTCTGAAGTCTTGCTTGAGGCTCATGCATTCGTTTTAATTGCTGATGTCACTAAGAACTATGTCATGGGCTAATTCATTTGGAGGATCTCATAAACCCTTCAGTGCAGTGTAGTGTTTCAAGGTTAATGTCATCCTGAATCAAGTTCGGGATGACATTAGTTGAGGAAAGGTTTTGAGATCCCTCAGGCCTATCGTTCGCTTACAAAAGAGCTTATTTTATCAGAAAGGTCATTCCTCTACCGGCTGGTTTCCATCACCGGTTAACGCTGGTTCATTATCTGCCAGCAAATCTACATCCGTTTTCACCTCGTTTGTATTATTAGGGAATATTTCCATAACAAGCTCAAGAGGGGTTTTAACAGTCGCCTCTTCATTTTGCCCTTCATTTTCTGCCTCGTCTACCGCGTCGTTTTGAACACCTTGCTCCACTTCAGCGTTACCGTCTTGAACCGCAGTAAGCTTTACAGAATGCAGAAAATCTTTCCATAAAAAACTAGCAATTATACCTTTCATATCTTTATTCATTATAGTTTTAATTTTTGACCCAAGAGAAGCAATAGCTTCATTATGCACTTCATCAGCAGAATTTATGTTAAAGCCGCTTGCTACTCCGAGTATCACCGGCCAATATTCTTTAAAATACTTAAAAGCACGTTTTTCTAAATATTCACTTTCAATCTGCAAAATTTCAAACAGCTCTTGTTTGCCAAGGAATTGACCCACTTGCTTTTTAGAATTTCTTTCAAAATAAGATTCATAGCCAAATAATAATTCATTCATATCCCAATTTTGCTCGCTATCATCTTTTGTTAGTGGGCTTAAGGATTTGCAATATTGCTCGGCTAAATCAAATTTTTCTACAAAAGAAAGAAGTTTGAAGATTTTAATACATTGTTGCATTGTTTTTTTACTATAAAATCCTTTTCTATTTAATAGACTTCGTGCTACATCTAGAGCAGTTTCACCAGTGCATCCTATTACATAAATATCAGCACCCGCATCAAGTATCATTTCAACAATTTCTGGGTTATAAGTAAGTACAGCTGATATTAAAGGTGATGCATCACTGTCATGTTTATTTAATATGTTTGGATCTGCGCCAGCCTTAAGAAGCATTTCGACACTGTCTTTACATGCATGCTGCAAAGCAATGGATAAATAAGTTCTTGTTCCGAAAATATACTTTTTATCAGTACTATCCAGATAATTTGGTTCAGTTCCAGCTTCAAGCAATATCTTTGTAATAGGTATAACTTTATTATCAAAGGCAATAATATAGCTCAAAGCTGTGCCTCCACATTCAGATATGTGGTTTGGGTTTGCACCCTCCTTAAGTAACATTTTAACAACTTCTTCGTGGTAGTTACCTGCAGCCACAAATAAGGCTGTTTTTCCTCGGGTATCGACTTGGTTTGGATCTGCGCCCTCCTTAAGTAACATTTTAACAACTTCTTCGTGGTAGTTACCTGCAGCCACAAATAAGGCTGTTTTTCCTCGGGTATCGACTTGGTTTGGATCTGCGCCCTCCTTAAGTAACATTTTAACAATGCTAATCTATCCTTTGTATGAAGCGTGAAATAAGGCGGCTTCTTGATTTTTGTAACCTAAGTTTGGGTCAAAGTTCTTAAGTATCTTTTTCGCAAAATTATCCTCACCACGCGCAGCAATTAGTTCATCTCCAGACTTACTAAGAAAGCAGTATATATCATAAATATTTCCTACAGCATCAAAATGCAAATCATTTTCTTCGTAATATATTTTTAGCCCTTTAGAGTCATCTTTTTCAATTAATTCTATCACCTCGACAGACTGCTCATCTGTTAATTTCTTTTTTGTCATTCTTTTTGATTTTGATTTTATTTATATCATAAAGCTTATACACAAAAAATTCTAATAAGCCAATGCAAAAATTAAGATTTATTAACTTTTTTTGCTTCTAGCCACCCCCCTTTACTTTCTATCCATTGCTACCAGGTAAAATTCACTAGACTCTTTTCTGCTGGAGTTTGGTTTGAAGTGCTTGATGG
>JAHDBQ010000076.1:0-1721 GCA_020630305.1 Alphaproteobacteria bacterium
ATAATATCCTAGGACTAATAGAATAATCATTCCTAACTAAAAAAAATTATCTAAGAAGAAATAGAGACATTAGTTGAGCTTTAATATTAGCCTCAAACTAAGATTGACAATTAATTGTTGATATGGCCTTCTACCTTGTGTATTATTAAATACATAATTAAAATCAATAACGTGATTAATGACTCAAAGCGCATCAGTAGATATTAGGAATTGCTCGGTAAGTGGCATTAATTCCAACAAAAGAGCCCAAGGATTAAAACAACTTTTCCTTGGAAAAGGAAATGCTGGCGGCATAGAAATACCTATATTAAACAATATAAATTTCAGTTGCAAGGCTGGGCAGCGCGTTGCTTTCGTAGGACATAATGGCTCCGGAAAAAGCTCTCTTCTAAAACTAATTGCAGGTATATATCCACCTAAATCTGGTTCAATAGGAATTACTGGTTCAATGGCTTCTATTATTGAAATGGGCCTTGGTTTAGAGTTTGAACTTACTGGCAGAGAGAATGTAAAAATTCTGATGATGTATAATAATATTTTGCATAAATACAGCAAAGAATTCGAGCAACAGGTAATTGAATTCTCAGAACTAGGCGAAAAAATAAACCTTCCAGTTAAAACATATAGCTCAGGTATGATTTCAAGGCTTGCATTTGCTTCATGTGTTTTTCAACATCCTGATATTTTACTTCTAGACGAGGTTTTTGCAGCGGGCGATGGTGCATTTATAAGCAAGTCACTTGAATTAATGAAAGAGAAAATCAATAATGTACCAATTACCATAATGGTTTCACATCAAGAGGATATTATTCGTGAGCATTGTAATAGATGTCTACTTATTAAGGATGGCTATATTGTAAAAGATGGAGCTCCAGATGAAATTATGCCAATTTATAATTCGGGTAACTATTAATGATACAACAAATTTTTTCAAGAAATTACTGGGCTAGTATATTACTACTCACTGAGATATCAATCAAGAAAAGAAATGCGAATAGTTATCTAGGGCGCCTATGGAGCCTTATTCAACCATTCTTAAATATATTGGTTATAGCATATGTAATGACGTTTGTGCTTAGATATTCGCCAGGAGTAATAGTGCCAAACTTAATTGGAGCCCTGCCATTTTGGATTTTTTTAACTCAGTCAATAACAACCTCTGCAGAGTCCCTAGTAAATAAAGGAGAGGTGCTAAAGAGAGTGCAAATGTCTAAAACTTATTTCCCAATTGCAGAAGTAATGAATGGCCTTTACACCCTTGCTTATTCCTTCATTGCTATGTATCTGGTTCTAATTCTGCTATACCCTGCGAGCTTCACCTGGAAGGTAGTGCTGGTTCCTTTTTACTGCATCCCCATGATAATTACAGTTATGAGCGCTAGTATCATGATGGCCTTTGTAACTGTATATATACGCGATATGACGCAGGTACTAACAGTTATATTCAGTGTATTGTACTGGACACTGCCTATAATATACCCATATGCTTTGGTTCCAGACGATAAAAAAATTATTTATGATCTAAACCCTTTGTTTTTAATCTTGCGCCCTATGCAAGAAATTATTACTACTAGGGAGTTGCCATCTATGGCTCTTTTATATAAGTCATGGCTAGTGCCTATATTTACTACCATCCTTAGCTTTATTGTATATAGAAAATTAACGCGCAATGTAATATATTACGTCTAATTTACTATAAATACTGCTTTATTTAGTGAAAT
>JAHDBQ010000076.1:1731-5199 GCA_020630305.1 Alphaproteobacteria bacterium
TATGCTACTTATTTTTAAAAATAAGCTTGTTCATGACAAGTTTTGATAAAATTGTAGCATTTTTTGCACATAACTACCAAAACTAGAAATTTCTTTTACCCCTTCACCTGCTAATTACTTGACCAGCTCTTACTAATACATATAAAATGAATATATGTTTAATTTTTTTATTCATTAAAAACACGAGGTATTAGAATGAATTTATCAAAATTTCAGTTTAGATTAGATAGCAATTTAATTTGGACTTTATTAGTTTCTTTTTCAGTATTTTCTGCATTTCTAGCATTCTCTGATGCCGCAATGGCTGGAGAGGCTCCAACTGATGCAATTGGTAATGCATTATGTAATATTGTACTTGCTTTGACTGGTAATATAGCTAAAGCAATTGCGACTATTGCTATTTTCTCCGTAGGTGTTAGCCTATTTATGGGTAAAATGCAATGGGGTACTGCGCTTGCTATTGCAGCTGGTGTAGTAATAGTATTTGCAGCACCACAAATCGTAGATTGGATCTCTTCAAACGGCGAAGCAGATGATAATTGCGGTACAGAGAGCATAGGCGACGACGACGGTACTACTACTACTACTCCTGCTCCTTAGTATTTTTAAAAAGACAATATTGTCTTTTGTTAAGCCTGAGCTATTTTTGCTCAGGCTTTTTTCTTATGATCTATTTAGTAAATTACTATATAGTAATTTACTATGAGCTTGACGGCATTTCTACTTTATCTTTTATAATTGATCTAATTATATTTTCCCCCTTTAATGGGTAAGCATTTAAGAGAAAAAATATAATACCTAAATCATAAATTATTTTGTATAAACACCATCAACTTCATGGTAATTTACTATAATTGTTGACAGGTCAGTTATTCAAAAAAATTTATGTAAATAGCAAGTAAAATTATTCAATTAATTCTTTGTATAATCTTAAGTAAGATTCAGCTTGCGAATTTGCTGTAAAGAGCTCTTCTGCTCGCTTCTTAGCGTTTGATCCATATCTTTCTGCAACATCCGGGTTATTAAGCAAATATTGCATTGCATCTTTAATATTTGCAGGAGATTCTGGAGGAACTACAATTCCAGTTTTTTTATCTATATTAATATATGTAGTGCCGGTACCTATCTCGCACGATATTAATGGCTTGCCATGCGCAGCAGCTTCAAGCAGAGCAATACCGAAAGCCTCAGTTCTAACATGAGAGGGAAAAATAAAGCCATAACATAATTGCATTAGAGCAATTTTATCTTCTTCCGAAAGAAAACCTAAAAAATGCACATTATCTAAATTATGTTTATTTGCATAATCTTTTAGCTCCTTCTCAATGCCCCCTGCTCCGCCAATGGCGATTTGAATATCAGTGTCGCGCGCAGCCTCAAGTGCTGAGAATAATCCTTTATAATATCTAAGCGCCCCTACAAATAAGAAAAAAGGCTTCTGAAACTTCTTACTCCAATACTGAATTCTTTCTTGGCCCGGTTTTGGATAATTTGCAATATCTATACCAATTGGAACTATTTCCAGTTTCTCCTTGAAATCTTTTAACACCTTGCTAGTTTTAGCATAATTCGGTGAGGTAGCCACAATCTTATCCGTTGCAGATAGAAACTTATACATTAAAGGCTTGTATAGCTTAAGCAAACTTTTCTGCTTAATAATGTCGGAATGATATGTAACTATCGAAGGCTTTTTAATGTTGCAAATAAAATGTAGGATATCTGCAAATGGATTAGGAAAATGATAGTGAATAATATCATATTCTTTGGCAAGTTTTTTAAGCTTTGAAAATGCCGCAATAGAAAAACCAGTGGAAGCTACAAACAGATTCTGCTTAACCTGATGCGCCTTATAGCCATCCATTTGCACCGGCTCTTTAGATGGTTTTTTTGCAAGATACATCACGGCGCTATCTACATTATACCTTGATAAAGATTTACATAAATCATCAATAAAAACTTCAACACCGCCGGTAGTAGTTGGCATTGCAGTTTTGTAAACATGCAGTACTTTAATTTTATTACTCATTATTCCTCTAATTTATTTTATCTAACTCAGCAAAAGCCTGCAAAGTTAAATCAGCAGTTTTTTGCCAGCTATATTTTTTTGCATTTTTTAGTGCTGCGACAGATAATTCTTGATAAAATAATTCATCTGATAATATTTTCTGCAAAGCATTCGCTATAGTTTGCGCTGAAGAAGGGTCACACAAAACTGAGCCCTTGCCAGAAACTTCCGGCATTGAAGAAACATCTGAAGTTAAAACAGGAACGCCGAAATTATGCGCCTCTAAGATAGGTAAACCAAAACCTTCATACAAGGAAGGCATGGCCAAGCAATAAGCATTTTTATATAAATAATATAAATCACTATCCTCAACATAACCCGTCATGACTATGTTTTGCTGCAAATTCATAGATTCAATTTTTTTCTTTAGCTCAACATTCCCCCAGCCTTTACCGCCAACAATCACAAGCTTATATTTTTCTTTTATCTCTCTAGTCAAAGACGCATATGCGCTAAGCAATTTATCTAGGTTTTTTCTAGGCTCAATTGTGCCAACAAATAAAATATATTTTTCTGGCAAAGCGATAGAGTGCAAAAATTTCTTTTGCGTTTTTTGTAAGTTACCTGCAAGAGGTATCACGTGAACTTTATGACTGTAATCTGGATAATATTTAGCAATATCATTTGCAGTACTTTTGGAGACCGTAATAATCACATCTGCTCTTTTTAAAGATTTTGGCACAAAGAAATTATCCATGATTCTGGTAAAGCCATTCATAGTCTCTGGCGCTACCTTGAAAACTAAATCATGTATTGTTACAACAGAGCGAATATTCTTACTGAAAAATAGCGGTAATTTGTGCGCCCCTCCGAAAATGATAATATCTTTATTGCCGAACTTAAATACAGGAATGAAGTAACATAGTATTTTAATAATTTTTTGCAAAATATTAGGCATTTTATAATCTAGAATTTTAAAACGCTTAGCAAAATTGCAGGTAATATTATCTTGCATGTGATCAAAAATATTCTTAACATAGCGATCAATCCCTGCCTGATTGCCTTTTGGAAGATAATTAAAAAACACTATCTTTGTTGCGGTCATAATATTTTATTTAATTTATTTTTTAGATCTTCCATAGATATCTTCATATCTGATTATATCATCTTCTTCCAAGTAATCACCGCACTGCACTTCAATTAGAACTAATAATTCATCATGCCTATTTTCCAAACGATGTTTATGGCCAACAGGTATATATGTTGACTCACTAGGATGAAGGTCAAATATTTTATCTTCATTAGTTACTTTTGCTGTGCCACTTACGACCACCCAGTGCTCACTTCTATGATTATGGGATTGCAGGCTCAAAGAAGCACCAGGCTTAACTTCAATGCGTTTAAGCTTAAAACCTTTTCCTCCTTCTAAAACTGTGTAGCTTCCCCATGGTCTGTGAGTTGTA
>JAHDBQ010000077.1 GCA_020630305.1 Alphaproteobacteria bacterium
GAAGTCTGTAACTTTTGCAACTTCGCTATCGTCAACAAACGGACCATGCACGCGCAAGATCTTAGAGCTATTACCCATATATAGCATGTCCCCCATACCAAGTAACTGCTCGGATCCTTGCTCACCAAGAATTGTTCTACTATCAATTTTAGAGGTAACTTTAAAACTGATTCTGCTAGGGAAGTTCGCTTTAATCACCCCGGTTATAACGTCAACAGATGGTCTTTGCGTAGCCATGATAATATGAATACCAGCGGCTCTAGCCATCTGCGCAAGCCTTTGTATTGACCCCTCAATATCCTTACCTGCTACAAGCATTAAATCAGCCATTTCGTCAACAATTACAACAATAAATGGCATCTTAGCCATTTCAATCGGCACTACCTCATGCACTGGCTTACCAGTCTCTGGATCGAACCCTGTTTGCACCTTACGCTCTAGAACCTCACCGTTCTTAATTGCTTCAGTAATTCTTGTGTTATAATTAGTAATGTTACGAACGCCAAGATGCGACATTAGTCGGTATCTGTTTTCCATCTCCTTTACTGCCCATTTAAGTGCAACTACTGCCTTGCCAGGCTCGGTCACTACAGGAGTCATCAGATGCGGAATATTATCATAAGCTGAGAGTTCTAGCATCTTAGGATCAATCATTATCATGCGGCATTGATCAGGCGTGTATTTATATAAAAGCGACATAATCATCGTATTTATCGCCACCGATTTACCTGAGCCTGTAGTACCAGCAACAAGCAAGTGCGGCATTTTAGCTAAATCTGCAATCATTGCTCTGCCAGAAAGATCCTTACCAAGAACAATAGGCAGCCCAAATGATGGGTTATTGAATTCAGGAGTTTCTAAAAGCTCCTTGAGCCTAAAGAACATACGTTTCTCGTTCGGGAGTTCAATACCAAGCGCATTCTTGCCTGGAATAACCGCAATACGAGTAGAAACAGCTGAAAGCGAGCGCGCAATATCATCAGCAAGGCCAATAATGCGCGAGGATTTTGTGCCGGCCGCAGGTTCGAACTCATACATAGTAACCACAGGCCCTTCCCTTACGTCTATCATTCTTCCTTTTACACCAAAATCTTTTAGAACACCTGCGATCCTTTCGCTATTTTCTTGTAGCTGCTGAGGTGTTTGCGGGCGAAAACTCTGATTATCTGCATCGTCTAAAAGCTCAATGTCTGGCAATACTTGCTCGCCCATAGCGATATTAGCGCTTTGAGCAGGAGTTGCTTGCCTCCTTAGTTTTTTAGGTTTACTGGATGTTAGTTTAGACATAAATGAAGTGCTTTTTTCTTCCTCCACTTTAGCAGCATCATCGTAATGATCGGAGCTGTTGCTTTGTTTGTTTATGTGCCCATATTCACCAGATGCATAATAAACATCGCCATTATCCATATCTCCTATTTTATGACCAAGCTTCTTAAGGCCAAGAACGCTTAGTAGGGCAGATAATTTTGCCCCGATAAATATCAATGCATTTTTGTAAGCTGCGCAAGAGAAACCAAGCGAGGCTAAAAAAAATACAGTAAATAAGATGATAAATCCAAGATATATGTATCTACTGTATAATCTAGCAAATTCTATTTTGTATAATATATCTTCGATTAATGTTCCGATAATGCCGCCGCTAGAAGATGGCAAGATAGTAATATTTATATGATTAACTAAATATGATAAGCAAAAAATTGAACAAATCATTGCCATAAACCTGCAAAAAGCTGTTTTAATATTCTGCTTGAAGAACAAAATTAAAGACCATGAGAGAAAACAAATAGCAATTATAAAGGCGCTAATACCCATAATCTGATATAGCAAATCAGACAGATAAGAACCAATATACCAACCAAGATTCTCAGGCGCGCTATAACTTGCTAAATTAAAAGATGGATCGCTAGAATTATATGAAATTAATGATGCTAGTAAAAATAAACTAAGGGTAAACATTATAATTGCCCGAGTTTTGTAATGAAGTAGGAATTGTTTTATGTGCTGCATTTTTTTACATTTATTTTCTCAAATTAAGTACATTATAACAGCCTTGCCTGGAATATTCTAGTATTTAAATTAATAATGCTAACTGTAAGGATAATTTGTTTGTAGAATTTTGTCAGTTGATATGGTATAATAATATCAATAATAAAATGAGGTTTTTTAATTATCGACTCTTCTAATTTATTGCAAGCTTTTGCACTATTTGTATTATTTGTTTTTCTGGCATACTCATTCTGGGGTAGCAGGCGCGCATTTGCAGGCGCAGGAAAATCCGTATTGTTATGGACTTTAATTTTATTTGTTTTAATAGTAGGATATGCTTTTAGATTTGAATTTACTAACTTTAAAAATAAAGTATTTGCTGTTTTGCTACCTTCGTATAGCTGGCAAGAAGAAGGAAAGATTACTATTGCTAGAAATATAAATGGTCATTTTTATATTAACGCAGAAGGTAATAATCATACTATTAGATTTATGGTAGATACCGGCGCAAGTGATATCGCACTTACCAAACAAGATGCAAAAAAACTTGGAATTAAATTAAATAACTTAAAATATAATAAGCCCTACAGCACAGCAAATGGGGTAACTTTCTCAGCTCCAGTGATTATTAAAGAGCTTAAGATTGGCAAAAAAACCTTTTATAATTTAAAAGGTCATGTTTCAAAAGGTGGTCTTGGAACCTCGCTTCTTGGCATGAGCATCATAGACGATTTTCGTAGCTTCGCAATTAGCGAAGATATGCTTATATTAGAGTATTAGCATTCTGCGTAAGACCTTGAGGATTATTTCATCCGATATAACTATATTCCTATGATCAATAAAAATACTACAGCTCATAAAAAGTATCGCTTTATTAGTTATAAGCTTTTGATAATTAGAGTGTAAAAAACTCCCCAATCATATTTTTTGATTAGGGAGTTTATAATAACCTGTTATAACTTAGATTATACTAGAAATTAAATCTAGCAGTTAGTGACCCTGAGTGGCCCATACGTTTTTCAGCTAATTTTAAGTCATATGATAAACCTAGTTCAAAAGATTTAAATTGACCTGCAAGACCAACACCAACAGAATATCTAGTTCTAATAGCTCTGTGCTTGTAGTTATACAGTTTACCAATCCAATCTACATTTATGTTAGGAGTTGATTTTCTTTTAATTAAATCATGCTCTACACTACCATGCAAATCTGGTGTGAACATCATATGCTCATTGCCTAATTTTTTACCTGCAATTTTAAGCCCGGCTACTGCAGCTAATTTGTTAGTAGACTCTGCTTCTGCATTTAAATTAGAAAAACCATCTCGTTCTTCATATCCAGCATGGCTAATATTGCTATATCTTAGGCCAAATGTTGGAGTAACTAAAACATGGTCTCCCATTGCATGGTTATATCCAGCAGCAATTTCGGCGCTGAAAGAAGTTGCGTCAAATTTAGCTTTTGAAACTGTATTATCTACTGGTTTAGTATCGTAAGTTTTAAGTGTAACTTTATGAGTTCCCACACCAACTGCAGTGTTTAAAAACCAGTGGTCAGTAATTTGGTGTAATCCGTACAGGCTAAGCAAATAAGAGTCAATTGTTGACTTGTCGCCTTTTAAAAGATCTTTATGCTTGATGTCTGTTTTACCATATGTAAATGCTGCACCAAGAATCACATCGTCATTAACTCTAGCGTCAAACCCTGCGCTACCACCAAATGTTGTACTTTTATACCCAGAATCATACTTTCTTTTCTTCTGTGTTGTAGTATCGTATAAACCACCAAGCCATAGTCCGTATTTTGCTCCGCCGCAACCGCCAGCCGCTAAGCTTTCCAGTGCCATGAATGTCTGAAGCTAATGATATATAAGCTAATCTACGACGTATGCCTATGTTATCTGCAATTTCAGCGATTTTACTACTTGCCGATTGCAATCTGTTCATTGCCACTTGTAGCCTGTCAGCATCATTATTAAATGTATTTAGAGCAGATACCATACCTACTTTTGAGTTGTTTAGGTTCTTAGTTGTTAATTCATTGAAATTAGCAGCAGCTGCTGGATGAATACTCAAAGCAAGCGCGCTACTACTTAGTATAGTTGCAGCTGATGCCGCAATAAATATTTTTTTTAAATTTATTTTTTTACTCATAATTTTCTCTATCCCAAAAAAGATTATTAATTCTATTAAATCAAAATATTGACACTGCTTTCGCTAGGTCATAATACACTATTTATAATAAGTAATATTAGGTTATCTATCTAGTAAAATCAGTAATCAAAATAATAATTTCTACATATTTGTTTCAAAAAAGAAACATTGGCTTTTGCGTGTGTAGCTCATTTACATTTTTACAAAAAAACTTCTAAAGAATAAAAAATATACCTTGATTAATATTAAATTTATGTTATAATGCCTCACTACATAGTTATTAACGAGGTAAATAAAATGGCAAAAACACTGGAATTTAAAGTAGGCGAAAGAGTCGTGTATCCTTCACATGGTGTTGGAGAGATCATCGAGATTGAAAGCCAAACTGTTGCCGGTATGACATTAGAAGTATATGTTATTTCATTTCCTCATGACAAGATGACTTTAAAAGTTCCTGTATCTAGAGCAAAATCTTCTGGCCTTAGAACGCTAGCTACTAAAACCGACGTTAACGAGGTGTATGATATTTTAAATCAGAAACCTAAGCGTGGTAATAAAATGTGGAGCAGAAGAGCGCAGGAATATGAAACAAAAATTAATTCTGGTGAAATCACAGCGGTAGCTGAAGTAGTGCGAGACCTGTATAAAAATGTTGATACGGACAGATCATACAGCGAAAGAACAATCTACGAATCAGCGCTTAACCGTTTAGCAACCGAGCTTGCAGCATTGCAAAAAATCTCTGAAAAAGATGCTACAGAAAAACTTTCTGAGCTTCTTCGCGAGAAATTAGCAGCTGCTTAAGCACCTTATAGTAATTTACTATAAAAGCTTGAATATACAATATTTTTTCATTACATTATAATACCATAAATTTGGAAAGGGTAATTATATTCGTATCTTAGGCGTTGTTAAATAAATATAGATATCAAGTTCAAAGCAACATATAATATTCTTTTAAA
>JAHDBQ010000078.1 GCA_020630305.1 Alphaproteobacteria bacterium
TGTAGCCCCGCCTTGTTTTTTTGAGAAGCGGGGTTATTTATTGTAATCCTTAAAATAATAAGGATATCTTTTTTTGATCGTTACCTTAGGTGTATTCTAGTGAAAATCTTTTGCACCTTCATGAATTGCATCTTTTACAGAATCAGCGCCGCTATTTATACCATCGCGAACTGTATCTGCGGCTTTAGTGCCAAGATTATCTTTCGCCTCTAGCTCAGCTCCTGCTGAAGTCCCAGTTGTTTTTTCTTTTATGTCGTGCATTTTATCTGTCGCACCTGATACTTTATCAGTTACTTTTTCTTTCATGTCGTGCATTTTATCTGTCGCACCTGATACTTTATCAGTAGCTTTTTCTTTAATTCCTTGGCCAGCATCTGTAGCTTTCTCTTTTGCGCCTGTTAGTGCACTAGTTACTGATGCGCTAGTAGTAGTTGCATCTGTACTTGCTGTACTTTTAGCAAGAGCTACAAGATCAAGCTTTTCTCTAACTGAAGGAGCCACTCCACTTGTGTCGCCTGCATTTATTTTTGCGCACTCGCCTTCAGGAACTAAGATCCAAGCCTCAGGATCACCAGCCTTATTTTGTCCAGCGCATGAATGAGTTGAAGTGTTACAAGCACCTTTAAATTCTTTAATAAGGCCCTTGCCGTCTTTTCCTACCACTTTGCATTTCTCCATTTCAGCTGCTTGGCCAGAAGAAACTGATAAAGCAGCTGCAGCAAATGCAGTTGCCAATAAATTGATTTTTTTCATAATATCTACCTATATTTAAATTTGTTTATATTGTTTTCTTAAAAAATTATTTACAAGAGATCTTTGCTCTAAAATAATAATTAGAGCTATGATAATTACAAAATAAATGCTAGTCAAATAATTATTCACTTACAGCTCTTCTTAATAATTTTATTGCAGTGAAAAAGATACTTAATTTGAAAAAAATTGCTTAGCCAAAGATAAGGCGGTTCTTGAGCAAGTTAATACAGCTCTCTAAGCTTTCTAGCTCTTGTTTGCTGAGCAGGGTTGGTGCTTTCTCGATGCATATTATCATTCCTTGGCTATCTTCAAGAGATACAATTTTTGAGATATATAATTCATAACTACTGTTGTCTGAAATAAAATAAAATTTTATTAAATTATGATTTTGTAGTCTATTCATAACTTTTTCTAAGTTATTTTCTACAAAATTTAAAACTTTACTCCGTAAAATAGTTGTATTTTCACTTAAAATCATTTGCACAGAATCTACTACTATTATATCTTCTAGGCTGTAATAATCTTTGAGCCTGTGAATCATCTTAGAGCAAAAATTAATAGAGTTAGATGTTTGTAAGCTTGATACTAAAGAATCACAAAGAAATTTTGTGTCTAGATAAAACTGAATTAACGAGACGTTCTTTTCGTCCAATTTTTTCTTATACCTTATATTTTTATTTACAAGAAATATGTAACTCAATAATATTATTATGAAAAATATTGTACTGACGCTGCTCATCACCTTCATATATTTAGTTAGCTTAGGTTTTTAAGTTATGCTTTAGTTAAACCATAAGTTTATTATGTATATAAAAATAGATCTTGCAAGCCTTTTTTGTCATTTTTTTGCTGAAAAATAAAAAAAATACGTTATATTACTGAAAGCGTATTTTATGTTAACCAAAGGACTTAAAAGACATTAATTATTAAAGGAGAAAAGTATGACAGAAGTTATAGCAGCTGATCAGCTGAAACAGTATATAGACAGAATCGAACGCCTGGAAACAGATAAAGCAGATATTACAGATGATATTAAACAAGTCTTTGATGAAGCTAAAGCAAATGGCTTTGATAGTAAGATAATGAAACAGGTTTTAAAGCTTAAAAAATTAGATAAAGATTCTTTAGCCGAACAAGAAGCTATATTAGATTTATATAGATCTGCTCTAGGAGTATAAATCTAAAAACTAACCTTTGGTAGCATGCGTATTTTATACGTGCTTAATTTCTTGACACGTACGCACTGTTTTTGCTTACAAATATAAAATGCAGCTTTCTAAGAAAAAAGTTAAAATTACCTCGAAAAATATATCGCCCTTCTAACGCTTTATAGAAGATGGTCCCGAGTCTTTTTGTAGCAATAATTTATTCTAAATATTAGATACGTACGTATATAAAGTACGTATCGGGCGCGTATTTTTTTTATCATATATAACTGCTAATTTAAAGGCATGATCAATTACGGATAATAAATATAGGAGAAATTTGATTATGTTTAATTTAAAGTTCAGCAGTCTTCTGCAAAAAAGTAAAATAAATAAATTCGCTGAAAGAAATAAAGTAACAAATAAATATAATTATTTGTTTGCAAAAGAATATTCTTACAAAGATATTGAAAATATTATTATAGGTAGGGCATAATTATTATATAGTAAATTACTAAGTATTTTTCGGTATAGATTGTTTTAGGAATTAAAATTAGGGAAGGGGGGGGTTCTAAAATATCTGTAAGTATAACTTGGCTAAATTAATAAAAGTGCAGTAAACCATGCTAATTTTGATCTTAAAAATGGTTTGCGATATTATGGGGAATTATGCACCAAATTTAGCCAATGTTATAATAGTAAATTACTTTGAAGATGGCGTATTACTAGTTTGTTTTTAAAGTATTTAACTGAATTACAAGCCGTTCCATCTTTTGATGAATGAGCTATCAACATCGAATAAATCGAGTATCCTTGTAAGAGAGTGTGTGACCAAATCATCAATTGTTTTTGGTTTATTATAAAACGCAGGTACGGCCGGGCAGATAAAAGCTCCGGCCGTACTTAATTTTAGCATATTTTCAAGATGAATATTATGTAGCGGTGTTTCTCTTACCATTAAAGCAAGTTTTTTTCTTTCCTTTAATATTACGCTAGCTGCCCTAATCAGTAGATTATCTTCAATACCATTGGCAAGTCCACCAAGAGTTTTCATACTACAAGGTGCAATTATCATACCGTCAGTTTTAAAAGATCCGCTAGAAATACAAGCGCTGATATCATTGATATTATGATGAAAATCAGACATCGCTGTTACGTCTTTTAAAGAATAGTCTGTTTCAGCATTGATAGTTATATTGGCAGCTTTTGAAATAATTAAATGAGACTCAATGTTTAATTCATTTAGCATTTTGAGTAATTTTATACCATAAATTGCCCCGGATGCACCCGATATACCCACTATGATTTTCTTCTTCTCTAACATTTTTTCTTCTCTGGCATTCAAATTTCTGTTGATTCTGTTAATCATTACTATAGCTTAAAAAACACATTCTAGCAATTTTATAATTTATTATTAACGAATTTCTTTTATAGCGTTAACTATATGAGAATATTCAATTAAAATCGGTAGAACTAAGCCGCCTGGTTTTGATGGCCCGTAAATTTTATAAAAAGGAATGCCATTTTGTTTATTTTGCATCATGTAATGCATCGCCTCTTCATTACGATTTGTCATGTCTGCTTTCATAGCAACGATATTTTCTTGCGACAATAATTTAATAGTATGATCTCGGTTCATCACCATAAAGTCATTATATTTGCAAGTAACGCACCAGCTTGCGGTTGCTGCTACAAACACTACCTTTCCCTCTTGAACATGTTTCTGAATTTGATGCGGTTTGAACTCATGCCACATGGCATCTATTTGCTTTTGGTGCTTTGCATCCTGCATATTCATATAGCTGGGCATTATAAGAGCGCTAAGTATAATTGCAATTATGGAAAGTATTTTGATTAAAAACGTACCAAAAACACCTTCTTTATTTTCAATTTGAAACTTAAATAATAAAAGCAAAAAGAAAACAGCGCTTACGCCTCTTGTTCCTACTTGATCATATAAAATAATTAGTAGCCAAAGAATGGTTCCAGCAAGTAAAAATGCCAGGAGTTTTTTTAATAAATACATCCAGTTACCGGATTTTGGTAAGAAATCTAATAATCTTGGATGTAAAGCTAAAGCAAAATATGGAGTGCTGAAGCCAAGGCCTATTGCCATGGATATTAGAATAATAGACGCATAATTAGCGGTTAAAATAAAGGCCATCGCACTGCATAAAAACGGTGCATTACAAGGCGTCGAAAGCAGTGTTGCAAGTATTCCGCTAAAGAAATGCTCTAAATATTGATTATTTATTTTAAAATTATTCATCGAATTGATGGTTCCATCAGGAAGCGAGAAATTAATCCGGCCAAGAGCGCCGCTAGTAAAAGCGGTGATTAAGAAAGCAAGTGCAATAACAAATTCAGGAACCTGGAAATTGGCCCCAAAGCCAAAGCCTGAGCTGGTTTTCTTGAGTAAAATCATAATTATTGCTAGGCAGAAGAAGCTGGTCATGATGCCCATAATTGTAAAGAAACAGGCCTTTTTCCTGTCCGTATCTGGATTCTTTACAAATGACATCACCTTAAGCGATAAAACAGGCAGTACGCATGGCATAAAGTTTAATATAAAGCCTCCAAGAATCGCAAATAAAATGGCCATCCTAAGTTCAGAAAATTCAAAAGATTGTGGCTTTAATTTTAGCTCTTCTTTTATATTTTGATGCATTGGCGTGCATTGATCGCTACATATTGCATATATCGCCTCCATTTCAAATGATACTGGTTTCGAATAATCTTTTGCTGCAAATTCAATCGGAATACGCAAATTACCATCATAGTAATAAATTTTACCGATATTTTCTTCAGACTTTACCTTTGGAGCCGGCCAATGAATTTCATATCCTTGTAAATTTTCTGAAGAGAGCAGTTCAAAGCGAGACTGAAATGAAAATTCGTTTGCTTTTTTATTAGCGTATAATATTGTATCTTCTGGTAAATTAATCTCGAGAAAATAATCGTCATCCTCTTGCTTTAAGGTGAATTCAGGATTTGCATAGCAATTTAGCGCCAGAAAGCACAATAACAATGATAAAAAATAACTTCTTTTCATATTAATAATATCAATAAACTTGAAATAGTTGTATAGTGTCATTATATAAATATCAATTATAAATTATAAAAGCAATTCTAATGATAAGACAAGATTTTTCTGACTTAACTGGTAAAATTCTCATAGCTAGCCCATTTGCTATGGAGGGA